>NZ_JASBQZ010000016.1:0-30837 GCF_029960685.1 Pseudomonas sp. AL10 | reverse complement strand
CGCAGAGCGTGGGAACGAGCAGGCTCGGGGGTTACTTGGGGTAGAGCGGCGGCAAGCTGGTGGTGTCGGTGGCCGGGTCTTGCTCGCGTTCGGCCACGGGGATCGCCTTGATGGCACGCCACAGGTCATCACCCAACCAGTATTGGCCGCTTTCGCTATACAGTGCGCCATTCAAGCCATCCAGGGCATCTGACAACGGCACAAACCGTGCGGCCATGTCGGCCAGGGTTTCCGGTTGTTGCCTTGCCCAGGCGTCCAGCGCCTGGCGGGTGGCGTGGGGGTCGTTGGCCTGGGTGGCGCGCTTGAGGTCGTCGAGCAAGGTGCGTGGGCTGGGGCCGGTTTGGGCTGCGCGTTGTACGGCCGGTTGCCGGCGTGCGCGCCACCATAGGCCAAAGCCTAGCAGGGTGGTGCAGGCCAGCATCAGTGTGCTCAGTTGCCATAGCCACAGGCGGTCATCGTCCGGCGCGGTGATGATGGTCGGTGTGGCCGGGGTGTCTACCACCAGGCTGGGGTTCACCGCCACTTGCACGGTGCGCGCCGGCAGGCTGGTGCGTTCCAGGTGATCTTCGTGGGTGTTCCACCACACCACTTCCACGGCGGGCAGTTCCAGCTCGCCGGCGCGGGTCGGCACCAGGGCTTCGCGGTCTTCACGGCTGCCGGTCAGGCCGCGGTCGCTGGTGCGGTTAGCCATCACCGGTTGGTCGGGGTAGCGGCGCAGGCCGTTGACCTCGGTGCCGGGCAGCGCTGGCAGCTGTGCGCTGGACAGGCCTTCGGCCTCCACGGTAAGGCTGCGGGTCAGGGAATCGCCGACTTGCACGTGGTCCGGCGTGGGGTTCCAGCCTTCGCTCAAGCTCAGGCTGCGCGCGGGCAGCCAGGGGGCGTCGGCGGGGTAGGCGTCCGGTTTGGGTTTGACCGTCAAGGGCAAGGGCGCGGAGCTGACGTGAATCATCTTGCCCGGCTTGGTGCCCTGCAAGGTGTTCTCCTGGGGCGGTCGCGATTCCACCAGGGTGGCGCTGAAGGTCTGTGCCGGAATCACCACGGCGCCACTGTGTTGCGGGTAGAGGGCGTAGCGGGTTTCGATCACGCCATGGCGGATGCTGTTGATGACCTTCTCATAGGTGCGTGATTCGCCCAGTTGTTCGACACGTGCGTCCGGTATCTGCAAAGGCGTGAGGCTGCTGTCGTCATACAGCGACACCGAGTGGTAAACGCGAACGGTCAACAGTGCCTGGGCCTGCACGTATACGCTGGTCTGGTCGAGGTTGGCTTCGATGAACACCGGGGCCAGTTCGGCGCTGGTGTTCTGGCTGGCGCTTTCCACCACTTGCAGGGTGATCGGCTGGGTCTTGAGTGCGCCCACTTGCAGTGGCGGGATGACCACGTTGCCGTTCACCTTGGGCAGCAGAGTGATGATCCAGCGGGTGGTGGCGTGGTTGTCGCCGTCCAGCGTGGTGAGTTGGTTGATCTGGCGGGTGCCGCTGACTTCGAACTGCGCGTCCAGGGGCGACAGGTCCGGTTTGCCAAACTGGGTCACATCACTTGATTGCACCGTCAGCTCTACCGTTTCCCCGGAGTTGAGGCGGCTGCGGTCTACGCTGGCGACCAGGTCCGCCGCCTGGGCGTGGCCTGCCGACAACGCAAGCAGGAGCAAAAGGGTGGTGCGGCGGCTCATCGAGTGGTGTCCTGATGTTGTTGCTGTTCGTACCAGAATTTGCGGCGCAACAGTTCGCCGGGGTTATCCGGGATCTCCTGCAACCATTGCTCCAGCGCTTGGCGGCGCTCGCCTTCCAGGCGTGTGTCGGCAGGACGCAAAGGCGGCGTGGTGGTTTGTTCGTCGCCCAGTTCGCTGCCTGGTACTTCATTACCGCCAGGCTGTGGCGTGGCGGCTGTCTGAGTCTCAGCGGTGCCCGCTTCGCCCTGGCCGTGGGGCGATTGCTCGCCGCCCTGTGCCGTTTGTGCGCTGGCGCCCGGTTGCGCAGTTTGGCCGGGTTGGGCGGTTTCGTCATCTTCGTTTTTTGCAGGCGGGTCCTGCTCGGGCTGCGCTTGCTCCTGCATCAGGGTTTCAACCAGGGCTTTGTTTTTCAGTGCCGGTTGCAAATCGGGCTGGGCTTCCAGGGCTTGTTCATAGGCATCAATGGCCGCTTCAAGCTCACCGGCCTTGGCCAGGGCATTGCCACGGTTATAGTGGGAATAGGCGTCGCTGCCTTGGGCAAACCGCTTGATGGCCTCGGCGTAATTGCCGGCTTCGTACAGCGCCACGCCTTGCCATTGCGGGTCTTGGAAGTGTTCGGCGGCTTCGGCCGGGCGTTTGTGCTTGAGCAGGTACTGGCCTTGTTGGTCGGGGCGCAGCCACAGGTCCTGCAGCCCAAAGGCGTAGCTGGGTTGCGGCGCGCCCATCAGCAGCAAGGGCAGGCAGAACAACCAGCCGCGACGCCCGGCGCACGCGGCCAGCAGCAATAACGGCAAGAGCAGCCAGTAACCCTGGTCGGCCCAGGTGTCCAGGCGCAGCCGTTGGCCGTCGTCGCGCAGGGCTTGGGCGCTGTCGAGCATGCCGAGTTGGCGCAGGTCCTTGTCATCCAGGCGCGCCGCACGGTAGCGGCCGCCCATTTCGCTGGCGAACGCCTTGAGGGTCGGGCTGTCGAGACGTGGCACCAGAATCGCGCCCTGGTCGTCCTTGAGGAACTCGCCACTTTCCTGAGTCACCGGCGTGCCTTCGCGACTGCCGATGCCGAGGATCGACAACGTCGGAGCCTGGGCACTTTGCAGTTGCAGGCGGATGCCTTGGCGTTCCTGTTTGGACAATGACGAGCCGATCAGCAGCAGGCGCCCCTGGCCGAGACCGCCTTGCTTGAGCAGGCGCAGGGCTTTTTCCACGGCCAGATCGGCCCGATGGCCAGGCTCGGGCATGATCGATGGGCGCAGGGCTTCCAACAGGTTACGGCTGGTGGCCAGGTCATCGGACAGCGGCACCAAGGTATGGGCGCTGCCGGCATACACGATGATGGCGGTTTGCGCATCGGTGCGCGCTTGCAACAGGTCATACAGCTTGCGCCGTGCCTGTTCCAGGCGGTTGGGTGGGCTGTCGGTGGCGAGCATTTCCGGGGTCAGTTCCAACAACACCACCAACGGGTCGGAAGGTTTCTGGCTGGCCTGTTCAACCCGTTGCCAACTGGGGCCCAGCAACGCCAGCACGGCCAGCAGCCAGGCAATGCCAAGCACCACCCACGGCGATTTGCTCTCGCGGCCATTGCCACCACTGAGCAACTCGGCATGGAACGCCGGCGGCAGGATCATCTGCCAACGCCCGGCGCGCTTTTGCCGATGCCACAACTGCCACAGCAACCAGCCAAGCAGGGGCAGCAATAACAGCCACCAGGGGCGCAACCAGTGCGGCCACAGCGCGATCATCGACGCCTCCGCAAACGCAGGCGCTGCAAACGCTGGCGCCATTCAGGATGCTGCTGCAAAAAGATGCCCTTGCTCGACAGCCTGTTGAAGCCGCGCTGCAAGGCGTTGTTCGGCCAGCGTTCCTGGATCACCAGTAACAGGCTCAACACCAACGCCAAGGCCAATGGGCCGCTGTACAGCGCCTGGGCCGGGCGGGCCTGGGTGGGTTGTTGCTCCACGGGCTCAAGGGTGTCGAGGGTGTCCTTGATTTTCAGCAGTTCCTCGCCGTCTCGGGCGCGGAAATACTGGCCGCCGGTGGCCTCGGCCAGTGCCTTGAGCGCCGGTTCGTCGAGGTCCAGGCTTGGGTTCACGCCAAGGATGCCCAGGGAGCCGGTTTGCTCGGGATCGGCGCCGATGCCGATGGGGTAGATTTTCACGCCTTCTTCAGCCGCCAGGCGCGCAGCGGTCAACGGGTCGATCTGCCCGGCATTGTTGGCGCCGTCAGTGACCAGGATCAGCACGCGGCTTTGCGCCGGGCGTTGGCGCAGGCGCTTGAGGGCCAGGCCGATGGCGTCGCCGATGGCGGTGTTCTTGCCAGCAATGCCGATGCGCGCTTCATCCAGCCAGGTGCGCACGGTGCGGCGGTCAAAGGTCAAGGGCGCTTGCAGGTAGGCTTGGCTGCCGAACAGGATCAGGCCCACGCGGTCACCTTCACGCTCCTCCAAAAAGTCTCCCAGCAGGTGCTTGACCAGGGCCAGGCGGCTGACGTCCTCGTCCTGCCAATGCATGTCGGGAAAATCCATGGAGCCGGAGACGTCCACTGCCACCAGCAAATCCCGGCCGCTGGCCGCAATCGGCAAGGGGTCGCCCAGCCATTGCGGGCGGGCGGCGGCGGTCAGCAGCAGCAACCACAGCACCACGAATGGGGCTTGCTGGCGCCAGCCGGGCAGGTTGACCCGGGCACGGCGGCGGGCCAGGCCTTCGAGGTCGCTGAGGTAGCTGACTTTCAGCGCCGGTTCGCCGCTGTCGGCCACGGGCAGCACTAGGCGCATGATCCACGGCAGTGGCAACAGGGCGAAGATCCACGGCCAGGCGAACTCAAACATGTTTGCGAATCCAGGTGTCGACGGCTTGGGTCAGGCCAGCGATGGCTTTGTCGTCGAGCTTGCATTCGGGCTTGTAGGCACCTTCCACCAACACCATCCAGCGCGTCAGGCCGGCGGCGGGGCAGCGGTTGTCCAGGAAGGCCAGCCATTTGCGCCCGTTGAGGGTGTGGCTCTGGCTATAAGGGTAGTCGTTGCGGCACAGGCGCTTGAGCAGGCCGTTGAGTTGCTGCAACCAGGCCCCAGCCGGCGCGCCGTCGTAGGGCTTGGGCATCAAAGCCAGCTCGGCCAGGGCTGCGATACGCAACGGGTCCAGCGGTTGTTCGGCACGCGCCACGGGGCGGCGGGCCGGCAGGAAACGGCGCAGCCACCATAGGCCCCAACCGAGTAGGGGGATCACCAGCAGCAACAGCCACCAGCCCGGCGCAGGTGGCCAGAAGCCAATGGCGGGCGGGGCGATCAGTGGTTGCAGTTGGTCCAGGCTGCTCATGGTTTTTTAACCGGGCGTTGCGGGTTGAGGTATTCGCGCAGTTGCTCGACCATTTCACTCTGGGTGCTCAAGGGCATCAACAACAGCCGCAGTTTCTGCGCGAGCAGTTCCCAGTGGGCGATACGGGCTTCGGCCTGGGCCTTGTAGGCCTGGCGCAGGTCGATATTCAGCGTGTCCAATTCCAGTTGCGCGCCTCTTTGCGCGAAACGCAGCAGCCCGGCGGCGGGCAGGGCGTGGTCCAGCGGGTCGGAGATCGGTAATAACAGCAGGTCGCAATGGCGCGCCAACAGGCTCAGCTGTTGCTCGGCGCCTTCGGTGAGGGCGCGCTCATCGCAGATCACCACCACCAGGCTGCCCGGGCGCAGTACCTCGCGGCCACGGCGCAAGGCCATACCCAGGGCGTCGGCTTCCGGCTGACGCTCGGTGTTCAGGCTCTGGTTGACCCGCACCAGCCGGTTAAGCAATTGCAACAGGCTTTGCTTGCTGCGCCGAGGCTTGATCTCGTAATGCTCGTTGTCGCCGAACACCAGCCCGCCCACCCGGTCGTTATGGCCCAGGGCGGCCCAACCGATCAGGCTGGCGGCCTGGGCGGCAAGCACCGACTTGAACATTTGCCCCGAGCCGAAAAACAGCCGGCAACTTTGCTCCACCATGATGAAAATCGGCCGCTCGCGCTCTTCGTGGAACAGCTTGGTGTGCGGCTCCTGGGTACGCGCCGTGACGCGCCAGTCGATGGTGCGCACGTCATCGCCGGCCTGGTACACGCGCACCTGGTCGAAATCGACGCCACGCCCGCGCAGCTTGGAGTGGTGCAGGCCCACCAGCGGGCTACGTTGACCAGGCGTGGAGAACAACTGCACCTCACGCACGCGGTGGCGCATCTCAATCAATTCACTGAGGGTTACGCGGATGCCATCGCTTGCGTTCATCGACTTCAAGCGACGGCAACGACGTCGAGAATGCGTTGCACCACGCGGTCCTGGTCGACCCCGGCGGCTTCGGCCTCGAACGACAGGATGATGCGGTGGCGCAGCACGTCGAACAGCACCGCCTGGATGTCTTCGGGGCTGACAAAATCGCGACCGGCCAGCCAGGCATGGGCGCGGGCGCAACGGTCCAGGGCGATGGAGCCACGGGGGCTGGCGCCGTAGGCGATCCACTCGGCCATTTCCGCGTCGAACTTGGAAGGGGTACGCGTGGCCATGACCAGTTGCACCAGGTATTCCTCCACCGCATCGGCCATGTACAGGCCGAGGATTTCCTTGCGCGCGGCAAAGATGGCCTGCTGGCTGACCCGACGCTCGGGCTTGGTTTCGCCATTGAGTGCTTCGCCACGGGCTTGCTGCAGGATGCGGCGCTCGACGGCGGCGTCCGGGAAGCCGATCTTGACGTGCATCAGGAACCGGTCGAGCTGGGCTTCGGGCAGCGGGTAGGTGCCTTCCTGCTCGATGGGGTTTTGCGTGGCCATCACCAAAAACAGCGGCGACAGCTCGTAAGTGCTGCGGCCCACGCTGACCTGGCGCTCGGCCATGGCCTCGAGCAAGGCCGACTGCACCTTGGCCGGGGCACGGTTGATTTCGTCCGCGAGCACCAGGTTATGGAAGATCGGCCCTTGCTGGAACACAAAGCTGCCGGTTTCCGGGCGATAGATCTCGGTGCCGGTGATATCGGCGGGCAACAGGTCGGGGGTGAACTGGATACGATGGAACTGCGCTTCGATCCCTTCGGCCAACTCCTTGATCGCCTTGGTCTTGGCCAGCCCCGGTGCGCCTTCGACCAGCATATGGCCGTCAGCGAGCAGGGCGATCAGCAGGCGATCGATGAGTTTTTCCTGGCCGAGAATCTGCGTAGAAAGAAAGGTTCGCAGCGCAAGCAGCGCTTCACGATGTTCCATCGATGACGGTTCCTGGAAAAGATGAGCCTGGGTGTTGTGACAAAACACCGGGCCTGGGGCGTTTACTTTAATGCATCGCGGGGTGCGGCGACTAACGGCTTGATGGGTATTTTTGGCGAAACTTACAGGATTGCGGTGCGCAAGGCATAACGGCTGGGTAGGTAGAGCACGATCACTGTGGGAGCTGGCTTGCCTGCGATGGCCTCAACTCGGTCTGGCTGAAAGACCCCACCGCCCGCATCGCAGGCAAGCCAGCTCCCACATGGGATCTACGGTGCATTCAGATCCGAATGAAAGTGCCTGTGCCCGTGAGGATGTTCTGCAGGGTTTCCTGCACTTCGGCCATGTCTGACGCGGCGGTGCTGTGGGCGATCTCCAACTGGTCCTTACCGCCCAGGGCATCGGCATCGCCGGCCGCCAGTTCGATCAATAAGGTGGTGTCGCCCAACGTCACTTTCAGCCCATCGAGAGTCGAAGGTTCGTAGTCCCAGGTCAGCTCCACTTCATCTTCATCCGGGTAACGGGTGAGCATGAACATTTCGCCGTTCTTGCCGTGACAGCACAGCATGGCCATGTTGTCTTCTTCGTCGTCGCACGGGGTGGCCATCAGGGCGTCGGTTTTCAGCTGCAGCATGGGGCAATCCTGTGTAGGGGAGGGCAATTGTGCCACCGCGGCGAATTTTGTGCTTCATCCTGTGTCGGAACTTGAGCATGACCTCACGGCCCGGATCGGTCATTTCTGGTACTGATGGTGTTCAAAGTAGCAAGATTTTCTACCGAAAATCCGGGGTTGCCCAAGTTGCAACCGGCACCCTGCTTACCGATGACCGAATATGTCGCAGCGTCGCAAGCAGCGCTCTTCCCACACTCGTTAAGCTGCGCAACGGATGTGCCCTGTGCCAGGCGCCTGACCTGCCCGTCGTATCGTCACCTGGCCAGGGGCATGCCGTATGGAAGTTGTATGTGACCTGACTGTCCTGTCCAGCTTCACCCACCTGTCACCCTGATTCGTTTATGGTGCTTGTCAGCACACCAGCGAACAGAGCTGACGGTCTCCCCGCAAGGGGATAACACGCGACGCTTTCATCAATAACAAGCCCAAGCGGAGTACCACAGATGGCGTTCTTCACCGCAGCCAGCAAGGCCGACTTCCAGCATCAACTGCAAGCGGCACTGGCGCAGCACCTCAGTGAACAGGCACTGCCACAAGTGGCGCTGTTCGCTGAACAATTTTTCGGCATCATTTCCCTGGACGAACTGACCCAGCGTCGCCTTTCCGACCTGGCCGGTTGCACCCTGTCTGCCTGGCGCCTGCTTGAGCGCTTTGATCACACCCAACCGCAAGTGCGAGTCTACAACCCCGATTACGAACGTCATGGCTGGCAATCGACCCACACCGCGGTCGAAGTGCTGCACCATGACCTGCCCTTTCTGGTCGACTCGGTACGCACCGAGCTGAACCGCCGTGGCTACAGCATCCATACCCTGCAAACCACCGTGCTCAGCGTGCGTCGTGGCAGCAAGGGCGAGCTGCTGGAAATCCTGCCCAAGGGCACCCAGGGCGAAGGCATCCTGCAAGAATCGCTGATGTACCTGGAGATCGACCGCTGCGCCAATGCCGCCGAACTGAACGTGCTGAGCAAAGAGCTTGAGCAGGTGCTGGGCGAAGTGCGCGTGGCCGTGGCCGATTTCGAACCGATGAAAGCCAAGGTCCAGGACCTGCTGGCCGGTATCGACGCCAGTGCGTTCGCCATCGACGGCGAAGAAAAGACCGAGATCAAGAACTTCCTCGAATGGCTGGTGGGCAACCACTTCACCTTCCTGGGCTACGAAGAGTTCGTGGTACGTGACGAGGCGGACGGCGGTCATATCGAATATGACGCCAGCTCCTTCCTCGGTCTGACCAAGCTGCTGCGCGCCGGCCTCACCGCCGAAGACCTGCGCATCGAAGACTACGCTGTGGCCTACCTGCGCGAGCCGACCGTACTGTCGTTCGCCAAGGCGGCACACCCAAGCCGCGTGCACCGCCCGGCCTACCCGGACTACGTGTCGATCCGCGAGATCAGCGCCGACGGCAAGGTCATCAAGGAACACCGCTTCATGGGCCTGTATACCTCCTCGGTGTACGGCGAAAGCGTGCGAGTCATCCCCTACATCCGTCGCAAAGTGGCCGAGATCGAACGTCGTTCGGGCTTCCAGGCCAAGGCGCACCTGGGTAAAGAGCTGGCCCAGGTGGTGGAAGTACTGCCCCGTGACGACCTGTTCCAGACCCCGGTCGACGAGCTGTTCAGCACCGTGATGTCGATTGTGCAGATCCAGGAACGCAACAAGATCCGCGTGTTCCTGCGCAAAGACCCCTACGGTCGTTTCTGCTACTGCCTGGCCTACGTGCCACGCGACATCTACTCCACCGAAGTGCGCCAGAAGATCCAGCAAGTGCTGATGGACCGTCTGAAGGCCTCGGACTGCGAGTTCTGGACCTTCTTCTCCGAGTCCGTCCTTGCCCGTGTGCAACTGATTCTGCGGGTTGACCCCAAGAACCGCCTGGACATCGACCCGCTGCAGCTGGAAAAAGAAGTGGTGCAGGCCTGCCGCAGCTGGCAGGACGACTACGCCAGCCTGGTCGTGGAAAGCTTCGGCGAAGCCCAGGGCACCAACGTGCTGGCGGATTTCCCCAAAGGCTTCCCGGCCGGCTACCGTGAGCGTTTCGCCGCGCATTCGGCTGTGGTCGACATGCAGCACCTCAACAGCCTGACCGAAGCCAACCCGCTGGTGATGAGCTTCTATCAGCCGCTGGGCCAGGTCTCCGGCCAACGTGAACTGCATTGCAAGCTCTACCACGCCGATACGCCGCTGGCGCTGTCCGACGTGCTGCCGATCCTGGAAAACCTCGGCCTGCGTGTGCTGGGCGAGTTCCCGTATCGCCTGCGTCACGCCAATGGCCGTGAGTTCTGGATCCATGACTTTGCGTTCATCGCCGCCGAAGGCGTGAACCTGGATATCCAGCAGCTCAACGACACCCTGCAAGATGCGTTCGTGCACATCGTGCATGGCGATGCCGAGAACGATGCGTTCAACCGCCTGGTCCTCACCGCCGGCCTGCCATGGCGCGACGTGGCGTTGCTGCGTGCCTATGCCCGTTACCTGAAGCAGATTCGCCTGGGCTTCGACCTGGGTTACATCGCCAGCACCCTGAACAACCACACCGACATCGCCCGCGAGTTGACCCGGTTGTTCAAGACCCGCTTCTACCTGGCGCGCAAGCTCACTGCCGACGACCTGGAAGACAAGCAGCAACGCCTGGAGCAAGCGATCCTCAGCGCCCTGGACGACGTTCAGGTGCTCAACGAAGACCGCATCCTGCGTCGCTACCTGGACCTGATCAAGGCCACCCTGCGCACCAACTTCTACCAGACCGATGCCAACGGCCAGAACAAGTCGTACTTCAGCTTCAAGTTCGACCCGCGTGCCATCCCTGAGCTGCCCAAGCCCGTGCCGAAGTTTGAAATCTTCGTGTACTCGCCACGGGTCGAAGGCGTGCACCTGCGCTTTGGCAACGTGGCCCGTGGCGGCCTGCGCTGGTCCGACCGTGAAGAAGATTTCCGCACCGAAGTACTTGGCCTGGTAAAAGCCCAGCAAGTGAAGAACTCGGTGATCGTGCCGGTGGGCGCCAAGGGCGGCTTCCTGCCGCGTCGCCTGCCATTGGGCGGCAGCCGGGACGAGATCGCGGCCGAAGGCATCGCCTGCTACCGCATCTTCATCTCTGGCCTGTTGGACATCACCGACAACCTGAAAGACGGCGCCCTGGTGCCGCCGGCCAACGTCGTGCGTCATGACGACGATGACCCGTACCTGGTGGTGGCGGCGGACAAGGGCACTGCGACCTTCTCCGACATCGCCAACGGCATTGCCATCGACTACGGCTTCTGGCTGGGCGATGCGTTCGCTTCCGGTGGTTCGGCCGGTTACGACCACAAGAAAATGGGCATCACCGCCAAGGGCGCGTGGGTGGGTGTGCAGCGTCACTTCCGTGAGCGCGGCATCAACGTGCAGGAAGACAGCATCACCGTGGTGGGCGTCGGCGATATGGCCGGTGACGTGTTCGGTAACGGTTTGTTGATGTCGGACAAACTGCAACTGGTCGCAGCCTTCAACCACCTGCATATCTTCATCGACCCGAACCCTAACCCGGCCACCAGCTTCGTCGAGCGCAAGCGTTTGTTCGAACTGCCGCGTTCGGCCTGGACCGACTACGACACCAGCATCATGTCTGAAGGTGGCGGTATCTTCTCGCGCAGCGCGAAAAGCATTGCCATCTCGCCGCAGATGAAAGAACGCTTCGACATCCAGGCCGACAAGCTGACCCCGACCGAACTGCTCAACGCCTTGCTCAAGGCGCCGGTGGACCTGTTGTGGAACGGCGGTATCGGTACCTACGTCAAGGCCAGCACCGAGAGCCATGCCGATGTGGGCGACAAGGCCAACGACGCACTGCGCGTCAATGGCAACGAGCTGCGCTGCAAGGTAGTGGGCGAGGGCGGTAACCTCGGCATGACCCAGTTGGGCCGTGTGGAATTCGGCCTCAATGGCGGCGGTTCCAATACCGACTTCATCGACAACGCCGGTGGCGTGGATTGCTCCGACCACGAAGTGAACATCAAGATCCTGCTCAACGAAGTGGTGCAGGCCGGTGACATGACCGACAAGCAGCGCAACCAGCTGCTGGCGAGCATGACCGACGAAGTCGGCAACCTGGTGTTGGGCAACAACTACAAGCAGACCCAGGCCCTGTCCCTGGCTGCGCGCAAGGCTTACGAGCGTGCCGCCGAGTACAAGCGCCTGATGAGCGACCTGGAAGGCCGTGGCAAGCTGGACCGCGCCATCGAGTACCTGCCGACCGAGGAACAGCTTACTGAACGCGCCTCTGCCGGCAAGGGCCTGACCCGTCCGGAACTGTCGGTGCTGATCTCGTACAGCAAGATCGACCTCAAGGAAGCGTTGCTCAATTCGCTGGTACCGGATGACGAGTACCTGACCCGTGACATGGAGACCGCGTTCCCGCCGAGCCTGGTGGCCAAGTTCGGCGAAGCCATGCGTCGCCATCGTCTGAAGCGCGAGATCGTCAGCACCCAGATCGCCAACGATCTGGTCAACCACATGGGCATCACCTTCGTTCAGCGACTCAAAGAGTCGACCGGTATGAGCCCGGCGAACGTGGCGGGCGCGTATGTGATCGTGCGGGACATCTTCCATCTCCCACACTGGTTCCGTCAGATTGAAGCCCTGGACCACCAGGTTTCCGCTGACGTGCAACTGGAGCTGATGGATGAACTGATGCGCCTGGGCCGTCGCGCTACGCGCTGGTTCCTGCGCAGCCGTCGCAACGAGCAAGACGCCGGGCGTGACACCGCGCACTTTGGTCCGCACCTGGCCGCGCTGGGCCTCAAGCTCGACGAACTGCTGGAAGGTCCGACCCGCGAAGGCTGGCAGAACCGCTACCAGGCCTACACCCAGGCCGGCGTACCGGAGTTGTTGGCGCGCATGGTTGCGGGTACTACCCACCTGTACACCTTGCTGCCGATCATCGAAGCCGCCGACGTGACCGGGCATGACGCCGCCGAAGTGGCCAAGGCCTACTTCGCCGTCGGCAGCGCCCTGGACTTGCCGTGGTACCTGCAGCAGATCAGCGATCTGCCAGTGGCCAACAACTGGCAGGCCCAGGCCCGCGAAGCCTTCCGCGATGACGTGGACTGGCAGCAACGGGCGATCACCATTTCGGTCCTGCAAATGGCCGATGCGCCACAAGACATGGAAGCCCGCGTGGCCCTGTGGCTTGAGCAGCATCAGGACATGGCTGATCGCTGGCGCGCCATGATGGTGGAAATTCGTGCTGCAGTGGGCACGGACTACGCCATGTACGCGGTGGCCAACCGTGAGTTGCTGGACCTGGCGTTGAGTGGCCAGTCGGTGTTGCAACCGGCTTGATGCCTCGCTAAACCAAAAGCCCCCGCATCCTGAGATGCGGGGGCTTTTTGTTTGATCTGGAATGCGATCAATGTGGGAGCTGGCTTGCCTGCGATAGCGTCGGGTCAGTTAATAATTTGGTCACTGGTACACCGCTATCGCAGGCAAGCCAGCTCCCACAGTTTTAACTTTACTCACTTGGAGTCAGTGGTGTTTGAGTAGTCGGGTTTCCAGGTGATCCAGATGCTGGGTCATCAGGGCGACGGCCGTGTGAGCGTCGCGCTGTTCCACGGCATCCACAATCGCCACATGCTCCTGCCACGCACAATAGGTGCAGGCCTTTGCTTCAAATTGCGCAATGATCAACGACGTCAACGGCACCAGGCTGTTGAGAAACTGTGCCAGCGGCGCGTTGCCTGCCATGTGCGCCAGTTGCAGATGAAACTCTCCCGAAAACCGGATCGCCGGGCCACGCTGGTCACGCTCAATGGCGTCGCGCTCCTGTGCAATCAGCTCGCGCAGTTGGCGAATCTGCATCGCGGTGGCCTGGACGCAGGCCAGTTGCACCACGGTAATCTCGGTGAGGCGCCGTGCTTCCAGAATCTGCCGTGTGTGCTGGGCGTCCGGCGCGGCGACCTGGGCGCGTTGGTTGGGGCGCAGGATGACCACTTGTTGATGGGACAGCTTGGCCAGCACCCGGCGAATCACGCTGCGGCTCACGCCAAAGAGCTCGCCCAGGCCTTCTTCGGTGAAGCGGCTGGCGGGCGCAATGCGTTGCTCAAGAATGGCGTCGAACAAGCGTGGGTAGATGTCGTCCACCGAGGGCTTTTTTTCGGGCGTCCAGCGTAAGGACGTGAGGGTGCAATTGCGTTGCAGGGCGTGAGCGTTCATGGCCGGTCTCCGAAAATCAACTGCCCAGATGGTCGTCCGGGATATTCAAGCGAATGCCCATGCGCAGGCCTTCCTGAAGGATGTGCCGGCGCATTTCGGCACTGGCCAGGGCGCTGTTCTTGTTGCGGATGGCGCGGACCACGGCTTCGTTCTCTTGAAGGCGTTCGGCCAGGTGTTCAGGGGAGTTGCGCAATACCTGAGCGCTTTGTTTGAGCGCGGTGCTGGTTTGCTGCACCACGTTCTGGAAGATCGGGTTGGAAGTCAGGGCGAACAGCTCCTCATGGAAGTCGATATAGGCGTTCATGCCCGCTTCGGCATCGCCGGCATCCAGGGCTTCGCGCATGTCCATCAGGGTCAGGCGCAGTTGGCCGATTTCCTTGCTGCTGATGGACTGGGCTACCAAACCGACGATGAAAGGTTCGAGGGTGTAGCGCAGTTGCAGGATATCCTCGAGGCTGGCATCGGCCACGGCGTCGCTCGATTGCGGCTCGCTGACGCTGCTTTCCAGCACGACCACGCCTTTGCCCGGCATGGAGCGCACCAGGCCGAGGGTTTCCAGCACGATCACCGCTTCACGCAGGCTCGGGCGGCTGATGCCCAGCTGTTCGGCCAGTTCGCGTTGACCGGGCAGCATTTCACCGCGGCGCCACTGGCCTCGCGCCAAGGCGGCGCGCAGTTTTTCTACCACTGAATTGACGACGGTTGAAGTGCTGATCATGTCGAAGGCTCCTTGATGTTGCTCATACAGTATTCAGTCTGGCGAAGGTCCAAAGTGGGAGCTGGCTTGCCTGCGATGACTGAGTGTCAGGCACTACATTTGACGCTGACCCACCGCTATCGCAGGCAAGCCAGCTCCCACATTGGATGGGTGTTGTCCTAGAACTCCTGATGCGCCGGCAGCACCGGCTTCTTGGCCTGGAAGGCATAGCCTTGCTGGCCGTCGAGCACCTTGTTGGCGCGCTGGATATCAATGTCTTTTTCCCAGCGCGCAATTGCCACGGTGGCCACGCAGTTGCCGATCAGGTTAGTCAGCGCCCGGCCGATGCCCATGAACCAGTCCACCGCTAGCACCAATACCAGGCCGACCACCGGAATCGCCGGGATCGCCGTGAGCGTTGCCGCCAGAATCACCAGCGCCGAGCCTGGAATGCCATGGGCGCCCTTGGAGGTGATCAACGATACCAGGAGGATGGTCAACAAGTCGGTCATCGACAACGGTGTGCCGGTGGCGTTGGCGATAAACACGATGGCCAGGGTCAGGTAGATGGAGAAACCGTCGAGGTTGAACGAGTAGCCAGTGGGAATCACCAAGCCCACGGTGGAGCTGCCAATGCCCAGGTGTTCCAGCTTGCGCATGATCTGCGGCAACACCGCGTCGGATGAAGCGGTGCCCATCACGATCAGCAGCTCTTCGCGCAGGTACTTGAGCAGCGGCAACATGCGCAGGCCCGACAGGCGCATCACCAGCCCGAGGATCACCGCCACGAAGGCAAAGCAGGTCAGGTAGAAAAGCCCCACCAGGCTGCCCAGGTGTTGCAGCGAGTCCAGGCCATAGGTGCTGGTGGTGAAGGCGATGGCACCGAATACGCCAATCGGCGCCAGGCGCACGATCATGCCCATGATGCGGAAGATCACATGGCTCAATTCGTTGATCAGCCGCGAGATGCCACTGGCCGCTTCGCCCACCAGGTTCAGCGCGCTGCCGAACAGCACCGAAAACAACAGCACTTGCAGCACGTTGTTGTCGGCAAAGGCGCCGACCACCGAGTTGGGGATCAACTCCATCAGGAACTGGCTGGTGCCGCGGATGTGCTGGCCCTTGTCGGCCAGCTCATTCAAGCCGGCGGAAGAGAGTTGCTCCAGGTGAATATTGGCGCCGCTGCCAATGCCGGTGCTGAAGGCCATGATCAGGCCGAGCACCAGGGCGACGGTGGTGAGCATTTCAAAATAGATCACCGACTTTAGGCCGATGCGCCCGACCTTCTTCAAGTCGCCCGCGCCGGAAATACCGCTGACCACCACGCAGAACACGATCAGGCCAATCAGCATTTTGATCAGCTTGATAAAGCCGTCACCCAAGGGTTTGAGTTGCGAGGAGAATTCGGGAAGGGCCAGGCCGCAGGCGATGCCGAGCATCAGGCCAATCACGACTTGCAGGAAAATCGAACGCGAGCACCATCTGAGCATGGGAGGGATCTCTATTCGGTGCCCTGGTGGTTCCAGGGCTTAATTGTTGTGGTCTTACCGGTAAGTCCAGTGCGGGGCCAGTCTACGCTCGGTTTTTTTCAAATCACAAGCAAATATTTGGCGGTTGGCAGGTCCCGGTCTGACCAGTTGGTCGATAAGCACGATGCTTGAGCGGTTGGCGGGGATTAATTTTTTTTGCGTATCATCGCCTTCGGCATACGAGGTGATGGATGGACCAACCAGGGCTGACAACCGACGAAGCAGGGCGCATCTATTGCGCCTGGCGCACTGCAGCGCCTGCGTACCTGCATTACCACGACCACGAGTGGGGCGTGCCGGTGGCGGATGACATCGCGCTGTACGAGAAGATCTGCCTGGAGGGGTTTCAGGCGGGGATGGCGTGGATCACCATCCTGCGCAAGCGCGAAAACTTTCGCCAGGCGTTCGAGGGCTTTGATTTTCGCCGGGTGGCGCAGTACGGCGAGGCGGACATCGAGCGGTTGATGAGCGACCCGGGCATTGTGCGCAATCGCGCGAAGATCGTCTCGGCCATCAACAATGCACGCCGGGCCTGTGAACTGGTGGAGGAGACCGGCTCGCTGGCGCGCTGGCTGTGGGCGTTTGAGCCCTGCGCAGAAGAGCGGCCGGCAGTGGTGGATATGGCTTACTGGACGGCCAATCCAACGTCACCCGCTTCGGTACGGTTATCGAAAGCCTTGAAGAAGCGCGGCTGGACCTTTGTCGGCCCGACCACGATGTATGCGTTGATGCAGGCGATGGGGATGGTTAATGACCACTTGGAGGGTTGCGAGTGCCGCTCGCGTATTGAACACCTGCGCAACCTGTTCAAACGTCCCTGACCAGACACGGTTGAAACTGTGGGAGCTGGCTTGCCTGCGATAGCGGTGTATCAGCCAGCTCATCTTTTACTGGCCCACCGCTATCGCAGGCAAGCCAGCTCCCACAGGGGTTTTGTTGTGTTGCTGATTATTTGGGAAGTGGGGTGAGTACCTCAGCCTTGTCATCCAGCACCATCACCACCAGCAGTTTGGCCGGTTGGGTCTGGCTGGCATTGCTTGACTCAAAATGCCGCGAACCGGCCGGCTCGTAGAACGATTGCCCGGTTTTGTAGGTGATCGCCTTTTCATCATTGACCCGCGAGGTGATCTGGCCTTCGAGCACATACGCCACGGCGGTGCCGGTGTGGCTGTGGGGCACGGTGGCTTGGCCGGGGGCGTAGTCCACGGTGAGCATGATGGTTTTCTTGCCCGGCACGTTGGTCAAGGCGTGCTCTTGCAGCACCTTGAGCGTTTCCTGGTTGTAGACCGGGTCGTGGGCAAATGCACTGAGGGAGGCGAGCATCAGTGTGGCAGCGAATAAGCGTTTCATGAGGAGGGTTCCATCGGGTTCAAGACCGCTTCACCCTACGCCGCAGAGGGCCTGCCACCAATGACCAATGCGCCGGAAAACCGCCTAGCCAATCTGCAAGAGAATATCGCGGACCTTGTCCAGCGCCGGGTCAATGTCCAGGGTCTCGATGGCACCGAACCCCAGAATCAGCCCCGAGCGCACCGGCAGGTCGTGAAAGAACACGTCCAGGGGATACAACCCCACCTCGACCTCACGCGCCCGTTCCATCAGTAAGGGAATATTCACCGGCACCTTGCACAGGGCCGCCAGGTGAAAGCCGGCCACCGTAGGCACGGCCTCGAACCACGGTGACAGATCGCCCGCCAGACGCTGCAATATGCGTTCGCGACGCCCCGCATAGAGGCTGTGACAGCGACGAATATGCTTGAGCAGGTAGCCTTCGCTGATGAACTTGGCCAGTGCCCACTGCGGCAAGGTAGCGCTGTGCTGGTCGGTCAGTTTCTTGGCCTTGAGCACCGCGCCGTAGATGGCCGGCGGCAGCACCGCATAGCCCAGGCGTAACTCCGGCGACAGGGTTTTGGAGAAGGTGCCGACGTAGGTGACCACGCCTCGGGTATCCATGCTTTGCAGGGAGTCAGTGGGGCGGCCTTCGTAGCGGAATTCGCTGTCGTAATCGTCTTCAATGATGATCGCGCCGAGCGCAATGGCGCGGTCCAGCAGGGCCTCGCGCCGCGCCTGGCTCATGGGCATGCCAAGGGGGAATTGGTGGGACGGCGTCACATAGATCAAGCGGGTGCCATCCGGGATCTGGTCGACCTGCAGGCCCTCTTTGTCGACGGCCACACTGGCAACATTGGCGCCCATCGCGACGAACAATTGGCGTGCGGGGCTGTAGCCAGGGTCTTCCATCGCGACCAGGCTGCCGGGCTCAAGCACCACGCGGGCAATCAGGTCCAGCGCCTGCTGTGCCCCGTTGGTGACCACGATATCGCGGGCCCCGCATTTGACCCCGCGAGAAAACGCAATATGCCCGGCGATGGCTTCGCGCAGGGCGGGCACGCCTTCTGGCTGGCTGTAAAAACCACTGTTCTGGGCGATACGACGCAACGCATCCTGGGTACAACGCCGCCATTCGTCCTGGGGGAAGTGGTGGCGTGTCGTCGCACCGCCGATAAATTCGTAGCGCAGGATATCGTCACGGGCGGGGTGGCCCATGGGCGAGGGCAGTGCGGCCCATTTGCCCAGGTTGGCGGCGCACGCCAGGTCGGTGGCGGTTTGCACGCGGTCGGGTTGCGGCGCCCACGCATTGACGAAAGTGCCGCGGCCGATCTTGCCAACCAGCAGGCCCTCATAGGTCAAGGTGGCGTAGGTATCCGACACCGTCTTGCGCGAGATGCCCAGTTGTTCGGCGAGCAGTCGGCTGGGGGGCAGCTGTGCGCCTGCCGACAGCCGCCCGGTGGCGATGGCTTCGCGCAACTGCTGGTAGAGCTGTTCGGCCAGGTCCTTGCGGCCATTGATGACTACGTGCAGTTCCATGTTTGCTCCCAAGGTTTGGCTCGGCGCCAAGGTTACTCGCTCGTAATGCGGGCTCAAAAGGATCTCTGTGTAAATCGTCCGCACGCATAGACATCTACAGCTGCAAAGAGCGCGTTGGCCGCGATCATGTCCCTGTTGCAGGCTCTGGATGCCTGCAGCCAGCGTTATTCAATGGTATGGCATAGGGAATAAGACTCATGGCGACAAGCGAACCACCTGCAAAGAAAAGGTATCCGACTTTGCTCGCGCTCGATCAGCGCTTGGGCCCGCTGATTGTTGGAGAGCTGACTCTTCAGCGCGCGGACCTGGCCGCCATGGGCGCCAGCATGTCGGGCAAGCCCCTGAGAGCCAGACACTTGGACGTGCGCGAGGCCGATCAGACGCTGCTTGATTCGATACGTTTCTCGGTGCCTGAGCTGCAGCGCTATTTAAGCACCGCAGATTCGGTCAGCGGCAGCAGCGCTGCTCTATTATTCGAGTTCGCGGCGTTGCGCTCGGTACAGGCCCCGCCATTGCTGCTGCCTGAGGCGGGTGGCGAGCATTCGGGGGCAATGGACAAGCTCGACAGCCTGCTGTGCAAGGTGCAAAAAACCAACCTCAACCAAGTGTCGCAGTTGGAAGGGATGCCTCAATGGGTAGAGCCGAAGAAAAGCCGAAGCCTGGCGTTGATAGGCGCCGGGCTTGGGGTTTACGGGTATTACAGTGCAATCAGCGCGTTGACCGATGCGATCAAGACTGGCGACATCGACGAGACGGTAGTCACCGGTGCTGAGCTGTTCGCCAATCTGACGGGGGAGGCACTGGAGCTGGCGCTTGAGCGGTTCGGCAAGCGGATGCTGGAAAACGGTCGGAAGGTGTTCGCGGGCTTTAACGCCAGTACGTTGGGCAAGATCATGCAGCGGGGCGCGAGCCTGTTTGCCTTGGTACTGACCCTGCCTTTTGACATCATCAGTGCCCAGAAATCGCTTTCCAAAGCGGCGAAAAGTACCGGCAAAGAAGCACTGGACCATTACGTGAGCGCCGGCTTCACTATCCTGGGGGCAAGCATCAGCGTGATCCTCAGTGTTGCAGCAGCGGCCGGTTTCAGCGTTGCCGGCCCGCTGGGTATCGCTGCAGCTGTGGTGTTGATGCTGGGGATGCAGCTCTATTCTGCGGTTCGTCAGGTGGATGAAATTGATGATTACATCGAGCTGAGTATCGTTGAGCGCCTGCAGGCCGGGTGGTTGGCGTTTCAAGGCCGGGAGCCGCAGCGAGACGTGCGTGACCGGTACGTTCTGGCAAAAATGCAAAAGCAGCATGCGCAGCAACTGACAAGCCAGGCCGAAGCCTGGCTGATGGGTGCGCTCAAGGGCACCGTGCAGGCGGTGGTAAATGGCCGGTTTGAGGTACGCCTGAATCCGGTACGCCATTGGAAGCGTCGATGGAATGAAGCCGAGGGCGAGGATGCCTACATCGACACCAATGAACCAACGGTCGTTGACCTGGATGACGATGTGGATGCTTCAAACACCCCGGTTGACCAGATTCCAGGCGTGGTGTCTGGCAGTCAATGGGTGAATGCTGCTGTGCTCTGGCGACTGGGGGGCGGTAACGACAAGGTCAAAGGCTTGACCGACAACCCGAATATTTTTCAGTTCGGCGCAGGCCACAAGCAACTCACCGGCGGCGCGAAAGCTGATGTGTTCACGTATGAGATACCGGCGGGCACACTGGATGCAGCGCTCGCGAATGGCCCGGTCAGTGAACTGTATGGCGGGGCCGGCAGCGATACGCTCAATCTGTCCAACTCGGCAACCTATCAGGAAGGGGCGCAGGGTTATGCCATTGATCTGCAGGCAGGCACTGTTGCTCGGCGCAAAGACCTCGGCACCCCGACGCCTCATCACTCGATTAGCCTGGATTCGATTGAAAACGTCTCGACTCCGGCTGGCGTTGCCAACCATGTCAAAGGTTCGGCCCAGGCCAATACGGTGATCGCCGAGGGTGATAATGATCGTGTCGAGGCAGGAGATGGTAATGATACGGTGGTAGTGCTGGGCGCCAACGCATGGGTCGATGGGGGCGCGGGCAAGGATCGCTACGTCATTGCCCGCAACCGCGGCACCGTGACCCTTAAGGATCAGGACTGGGCGGAAGGTGCTGTGATTGAAATGCGCTGGCCATTGGCTGCGATCGCCAGTTGGCGTATCCAAGAGTGCGCGCTGGTTATTGTAGTCTGGCGCGGCGAGGACGGCGAACTGCCACAGCACGTGATCAGGCTTGAGCAGCTGTATACGCGCAGCGACAGCCAGCGGCGGTTGAACACGCACAACCTGCTGTTTGTCACGCAAGACGGCTACATGCTTGAGCCGATCCTCACACCTGTATTGGCTGGCGAGGAAGATGTCAGCGTCGCGGTTGCCGTGCGAGCAGGTGGCCAGGATCTCACTATGGACAAGGTGCTGAGCGCCGGAGAGTTCGTGGTGCCCTATGGGCGTTCGAGCCGCTGTTTCATTGAGCGTGGGCCGAGCAGGAAGGAGGTGGCTGTTCGCCTCAAAGGCGACACCACGGCTTGCATGTTGTACGTGGATTACTCGTCGCGCGAGCTGCTGCAAGCCTTGGCCGAATACCGTGTGACCTTGCGCCGGGTTGGTCATTTCGATTCGCTGACCTACAGCGATGTGAGGTTGACCCTCACATTCACCGATGGCGGGCAATTGGTTCTCGCCAACTACGCCAGCGATCGATCTTCGACGCGCACCAACGTGACGTCCAACATCATTGCGGTCAGCTTGAAGCTTGATTGTCGATTCGAACTGGTCATGAACGATGGCGTCTCCTATCGGGTTCAGGCTGCTCAGCAAACTTACGCCCAAGACCGTGCTTCGCCTGGTTTCAATACCTTCGACGGCCGTTCGGCTCTGGTCAAGCGTGTAGGCACCCATCCGTTTTTTCGGCCGCACAGCGCCAAAGGTGTCTGGTTGCAGTCGGTGCCTCAGAAAATCGTGATCCCGGCACCGCCGCATTACCAGAAGTCGTACGCGTTGCTGGGGCGGGCCTCCACTTATGAAGTGGTGCCCAGCACCGGTTCAACAATTTGCCTGTCCACGCCGGGCGCACTGGCGAAACAGTCGAATGCATCGTTTTGGCTAATCAACACTGCAAGCCTTGGCGAACTGATCGAGCAACGGCATATCGTACTGACCAACGACACATTGAAGGTCGGCAGTGTGACTGTGAGCCTGCCACCGATGACAGACCCTTCGGTGCCGCTGGAACAGGTCAGCGTGCACACCCAACAGGGCGAGCAGTACGACATCCGACAGGACCTGGGCGCTGTTTATCTGGCGCAACTGGACGCTGCGCCATACGCAACCGTAGACGCAGTGTTCGGCGCGCTGCGCCGCTCTCGCCAGTGGGCGACGTTGATGGTGCGCCAGCTGCGTGTGATCGGCCTGGCGCTGAAGGACGGTACGGTATCGGGCATTCATTACGACGCAGGTCGCGACTGTTGGGGAGCGGACCTGGAACCCCAGCGTAACGTTACGTCGTCGGACCTGCGGTTCACGCGGGTTGCGTGAGCATCAATTCAAAAGGACTTTTTCATGCAACAGAATACTAACTCGCCCCGAACTGCCTCAGGTTCTTCCTCGCGTGTGGGCTCGGGTGCCGACACCTTTATGGTCAGGGATTACGGCGCGCCGAGTCGCAGTGCCGCAGCGGTTAATCAAGGCACGCTACGTGCGCAATTCGCCGATGCCGATAGGTACGGGATACCGCAAATAAGTGCTTTGGATGTGCCAGGGCCTACGCCGCCGCAGGCTGTGCTGGTGACCGGCGATACGCTTGGCGCCGCGGATGCCGAGGGCGTTCGTCATGCGGGTGGTCGCAGTTATGTCGACCTGACCACCGGAGAAACAGTGCAAGTGGTCTACGACCCGGCAAGTGGGGGTTATCACCCACGTTTGCCTTATCAGTTGGCGGCCAGCTCTGCTGTTGTGCAGCGGATGGCTGGAGCTTGCACTTGGACAAGTTCGACGCCTGCAACACATTCCCGCGCCATGTCGATGCCCAGTCCCACGCCTGCAAGCGTGCGCCTGGACCCACAGTGGGATTTGCACAGCTATGACGCCAGTGGTGCGGGCGCAACGCAAGGGGCTGTCATCCCGGGAAAAAAGAACTATCTCATTGGCGGGCAGACCTACTACGGCGATACGCAATTTTCGTTGGACTACTATCGGGTGGGCATGAGCAAACTCCACCGGTTTAATGACCGTGGCAAGTGGGTGGTGAGTGGCGCCATTGCCGAAGACGGCATGGTTCAGATCCACGGCGACCCGGCTGCCACCTATCTGTATATAGGCAATGTACTGGCTCGCATCCAGGTCGATAGCGCCAGAAATAAGTATCAACTAGTCGCTGCCGCACAAAGCGGCCTGCCCGGTATTTTTCTGGATACCGGTGGCAGCCGGGCGTCGTGGGTACCCGAAATGCGCCTGGACAGTATTGGCGATATCATCAGCGCTGCGCGCAAGCGCCTGGGTTACAGCGCTGTTACCAGTGACATGAGCCAGGGCTTGATGTCGACCATGGACAAGCAGACGTACTGCTACATGCGCCAGTATGCGCGGCAGATGATTGCATTCGACAACGCCCATATTCGCAACGCGCCGGTGCAGTATCGAGATCGCTTGATCGATGCGCACATCTGGCGCCATGGTTATCCCTATGACCGTCTGCTGCTCGGGATGCGCGCCAGGGCCGAGCGCACAGCATTACCCCTGGGCATCGTGCAGTTCGATCCCTTTCAGGGCATGGCCACCGTTGCCCCACGACGAGAGGGAGGGATCAATGTGGGCGCCGTTCTCCAGAACGACCAGCTTTACTATCCCCAACGGCAGAGGACCCCAGATGAGCAACAGCTGCTTGATCAATGGAAGGCCCTGAATACCACCGATGAAAATATATTGCGGGGGCAGGCCAACGAAAAAATGTACCAAGCGCTGCTTGAAAACGATGGCTATCGAATCATTCCTGGTGGAACTTATGGCGGTGGTCAGAATGGTTTTGATCTGGTGTTCAAAGGGCCAGCGGATGATGTTTATGTGCTTGAGGTCAAGCATGCCAAAAGCGGCAGCACCAGCATGGCCAAGGTCAATCCTGATTACCAGATGGAAGATGGTTGGGTTGCGAGGGTTTTAAGCAGGCTGGATGCAAATGATCCAGGCGCCGGACAGGTGGTCGAGGAGGCGCTGAGGCGTCAACGGCTGTTCAAAGTGATTGGTGCAACCTTGCCAGACGGCAAGCTGGTGTTGTTCAAGATCGATATGAGCGCTGTGCGTGCCTGATGGCAAACGGGCCAGCCCGTCTGCCACCGGCGGCGCCTGTGGCTTCAGGACAAGAAACCACCGTCCACATTCAGCGAAACGCCGGTGGTGTAGCTTGACGCGTCACTGGCCAGGTACAGCACCGCACCGGCCATTTCGCTGGGGGCGGCGACGCGCTTGAGCGGGATTTGCGCCAAGGCCATTTTCAGGATCGAATCGTTCTTGACCAGCGCCGAGGCGAACTTGGTATCGGTCAGGCCCGGCAGCAGGGCATTGCAACGGATGCCAAAGGCGGCACATTCCTTGGCAAATACTTTGGTCATGTTGATCACGGCGGCCTTGGTCACCGAGTAGATGCCCTGGAACACGCCCGGCGAGATGCCGTTGATCGAGGCCACGTTGATGATGCTGCCGCCGCCGTTCTCGCGCATCAGCTTGCCGGCTTCCACCGACATGAAGAAGTAGCCACGGATATTCACATCAACGGTCTTCTGGAATGCACCCAGGTCGGTGTCCAGTACGTTGCAGAACTGCGGGTTGGTGGCGGCGTTGTTGACCAGGATATCCAGGCGGCCGAACTGTTCGCGGATGCCGGCGAACACCTGGGTGATCTGCTCCATTTCACCAATATGGCAGGCAATGGCCGTGGCTTTGCCGCCGTCGGCGATGATCGCATCAGCCACGTGCTGGCAGCCCTCCAGCTTACGGCTGGAGACAATCACATGGGCACCTTGCTGGGCCAGTAACTTGGCGATGGCCTCACCGATGCCACGGCTGGCGCCGGAAACAAACGCAATCTTGCCGTCGAGGTCGAACAGGTTGGTCTTGGACATGAGGGTTCCTTGTAGTTGCACTCAGAGCGCTGATTTGCCGATGACATTCAGGCTCATCTGCTCCAGCAGTTTGTTCATGTGGATGAACTGCGCGAAGCGTTTGTCCTGGGTCTGGCCATGGAAGAAGCGGTAGTAAATCTGCTGCACAATCCCGGCCAGGCGGAACAGGCCGTAGGTGTAATAGAAATCGAAATTGTCGATCTGGATGCCGGAGCGCTCGGCGTAGTAGTCGACAAACTGGCGGCGGGTGAGCATGCCGGGGGCGTTGCTCGGCTGGCGGCGCATCAGTTGCACTGGGGCCGGGTCCGCGGCCTCGATCCAGTAGGCGAGGGTGTTGCCCAGGTCCATCAGCGGGTCGCCCAGGGTGGTGAGTTCCCAGTCCAGCACGCCGATGATCTGCATCGGGTTGTGCGGGTCGAGGATCACGTTGTCGAAGCGGTAATCGTTGTGCACGATGCTGGAGGTGGGGTGATCGGCTGGCATCTTGTCGTTGAGCCAGGCGCGTACCGCCTCCCACTTTGGTGCATCGGGCGTCAGGGCTTTTTCATAGCGCTCGCTCCAGCCGCGAATCTGCCGCGCCACGTAGCCTTCGGGCTTGCCCAGGTCGGCCAGGCCGCAGGCGGTGTAGTCGACCTGGTGCAGTTCGACGAATTTGTCGATAAAGCTTTTGCACAAGGCTTCGGTGCGGGTGGCGTCCAGGCCCAGTTCAGCCGGCAGGTCGGACCGCAGGATGATGCCGTTGACGCGCTCCATCACATAGAACTCGGCACCAATCACCGATTCATCGGTGCAGTGCACATAGGCTTTGGGGCAGTACGGGAAGCCATCTTTAAGCTGGTTGAGAATGCGGTATTCGCGGCCCATGTCGTGGGCAGACTTGGCCTTGTGGCCAAACGGTGGGCGACGCAGCACAAATTCCTGGCCGGGGTATTCCAGCAGGTAGGTCAGGTTCGACGCACCGCCCGGAAACTGGCTGATGGTGGGCGTGCCATCCAAGCCCGGGATATGGGCCTTGAGGTAGGGATCGATCAGGCTGGCATCAAGTTCTTCGCCTGGGCGAATCTGGGTCGATTGGTCGTTCAGCGCCATGCTTATCCCTTCTGCTTATTCTAAAGGCCTTGGACTATTTCCTAATCTAATGCGCACACCCGCCCAGCGACAAGGTCGGGGCGGCTTAATAGGTTAGCGTGTTGAAGCGTGATCAGCGTGCCTGATCGGTCATTTTGCCGGCGCTGGCAAGGCTACCGGTGTAAGCACGGGGCGGCCGGCAAAGTATTCCACCAGGTTGTCAGCGACGCGCTGCACCGTGTCATGGACCGCTTCCGGGGACAGCCCGGCCACGTGGGACGTCAGCACGGTATTGCTCAGGCGCTTGAGGGCATCGGGCACTGCGGGTTCATCGTCAAATACGTCCAGCGCGGCGCCGCCGATGCGTCGCTGTTCCAGCGCGGCGACCAGGTCGGCGGTCACCACCACGCTGCCGCGGCCAATATTGATCAGAAAACCGTGCGGCCCCAGGGCGTCCAGAGCGTGGCGGTCGATCAGGTGGCGAGTGCTGGCACCGCCGGGCGTGGCCAGCACCAGGAAGTCCGAGGTGCGCGCCAGCTCCACGGCCGTCGCACAGTAGGTGTAATCCACGTCATCGCGGGGTTGGCGGTTGTGATAACTCACCTCCATGCCGAACCCCAGGGCGGCGCGCCGCGCAATCTCCATGCCCACCGCGCCCAGCCCGACAATCCCCAGGTGTTTACCGCTGATGGAAGGGCGCATCACCTTCGGCCATTCGCCGCGCCGTACCGCCGCATCTGTCTGGGGAATGCCACGCACCAGTGATAGCAACAACGCCATGGCGTGATCAGCCACTGAAGGGGCGTTTACGCCAGCGCCGTTGGTGACCACAATCCCACGGTTGCTCGCCGCCTGCAGGTCTACATGCTCGTAGCCGGCACCGATCACGCAAATGATCTCCAGCAGGGGCAGTGCGGCGATTTCCTCGGCGTAAAGCCCCAGCGGGCCACGGGTCAGCACAGCCTGGATCTGCCCACCATGGGCCTTGATCGCCTGCGCGCGTTCAGCGGGCGTCGGCGCCAGGATCACATGAAAGTCACTGCTTTCGATGATTTGCAGGTATTCGTTGATGGTTTCAACCAGGACCAGAACAGTGGTGGGCATCGCAAGGCTCTTCCTGAAGGATTTGAGAGCATGAGTATGCGGGATTTGTAAGACAGAGCGTTTTATTGAGATGGAAAAATTTCCTCGCTCGTAAGGCCCGTCTGATTTTAAAGACCGTCCATCCGCGCCCGTTTTTTTGCGCAAGACTTCAATGACTTTCCCGCCAGCAGAGACGACATGGATGCCTGTTCCTGCCCCACCCCAAGAGATCCAATGGACACCGTATGGTTACAAACACTGCCCCTCAGCCCAGGTTCCCTGGAGAACAGTGATCGCCAGTACGCTGATTGGCCCCGCCAAGTACAGGCCAGGTATCGCTATTGAAAAGCTTGAAAGGGAGGCTTATAAAAACGGAACACCCACTACCAATGGAAAACCTTGGAAAGTGATGGAGTTCTCCCATTGCATTGGGGCCAGCCATGGCAAACTCAGCCGCTGGGTGCGGATAGAGCTCAGCGCTGGTGCTATTCATGGTCACCCGATTTCTGAACAGGAATTCAGGAGGTTAACAAATTGATCTCGCTTAACTTTACCGGTGGCACAGTCACCCATGACGATCTGTCGCACCTGCAGGATATTGCAGTGGCCAAGCAGGTCGATCTGTTAAAGGAAGATATGCTCCAGGTGGAGTTCGCTGGGGGATTATTACTGGATGTGGGTTGGTACCCAGAATTTGATGCGGCGGGTGGTTTTCGGATAAACGTCATCAAGAACTATGACTGGGACCTCCCACTTATGGCGCTGACGGCCCACGAGACCTCTGAATTGTTAGAAAAACTGGCTATTGCGCAGAACGCCATACAAGGCGAGCTGCGCAATCCAAACCTGGGCACCTCGGCCACTTAGCGAGTGCGCCAGCTCCTGCGCAGTCCCCGTTTACCGTGCCTGGGCTCGCTCTCTTTGCGCGATCGGCATGAAATCGTAGGTCGGGAAGAATTCTGTCTTGTAGACGCCCCACGCCGTGTTCTCGATGGCCAGGTTGACTTGGGCCAGGCGCGACGCCGGTAAACGCAGCACGATGACTTGCCCGATACCCATGGTGATATTCCAGCTGACGACTTCGACACCTTCCGGCGGGAAGACTTTATGAAATTCCTGCTTGGCCAGCTGGGCTTTCAATTCGCTCAGGGGGCGTGATTGGTCGTGTTTAAGAAACACGGTCAACATGACGGTGTTATCGGGCGTGGTGGCGATGCTTTTAGTGGGCAGTGTCGTGTTGGCCTGTAGCGTAGTTGCGCTGGGTAACAGCACGGCTGCCAGCAGTGCAGGCATTAATAGCGATTTGAATGAAGCATATGGCTTTATCATGAAGTGCCTCGTTTGTTGTTGGTTTTTATGGCTGGATATAAAGAAGGTATTCAACTAGTTTGACAGTTGAGTCTTTATCGGCCCTGTGTAAGGGGCATGTACAACGTAAATTCTAACGGGAGGGTTGGTCGCTACCATGTCGCGAGGAACTTCGCGAGAATACGTGAACTCGGTGCTGTCCAGTTTTTCCAGCCTTCTGACGATAGTGCGGTGCGGGCCAAGGTCAGGCACCAGGATGTGGGTCTGTTTGTCGCCAGTGACCAGGAAATAGCCGCCCCCACCGTCGGGGTGTTTCGAGCGCCCCGTATCGGTGTAGAAGAACTCATAACGATTGCGCTGCGGGTCCCACATCGATATACCCACCACGCCGGGGTACTGGGCCTTGACGTCGTTTTCTGGCTCACCCTCTATATAGACTCGGGTGGTCAGCCATTGGGGCGAAGAGGCCAGGGCACGTATGTCCGCCTCGGGTTCAACAGGCTTGGCGTAAGTGGCAGGTGTGCCTAATAAGCCTGCAAAGAGCAGGCCGGTAATTGCAAGGGTGAGTCTTCGCATTGTCAAACTCCTTGAGCGTTAACTAAGTGTTGCTATCGTCTTTTAGTTAGGTGCGCGAAGATATTAGTTTGTGAGTTTGTGCAAGCTCAATAGCTGTGTATGGTTCTGTAACAGTTGAGGTGTTGTATGAGTAATAATATGCTTTTGAAGGAAGTTACTTCTGAACTTGTTGTCGGACTCTTCTTGTATGTTGAGTGCGTTAAAGGGAAAGAGCTATTTTTTGTACGGCTCCTCAGTCATCCAAATCCTCCCCTCAGGGCGGCCTCTGAACGGCTGCACCGCCTAACCATTGCTCAGCTAAGTCTTTGCTTCTCCAAGAGAATCCCGGACAATCCGGCCCTTGTTTCGGCCAGGGCGCTGCCTGTCAGGTTTTTCTGACTCGTGCTGGCCGTGTGAATGCGGAGATCCGACCGGATGAATGATCAGGCCAATAGCGTCGACGAACGCTATGCAACGACACCTGCAACGCTCACAAGCTGGAGCCGCCAGGACACTACCTGGATGCTCGGGCTATTCGGTACCGCCATTGGCGCCGGTACTTTGTTCTTGCCTATCAACGCGGGCCTGGGGGGCTTCTGGCCGCTGGTGATCCTGGCGTTGCTGGCCTTCCCGATGACGTTCTTTGCCCACCGGGGGCTGACCCGTTTCGTGCTGTCCGGCCGTGAAGGTTCCGACATCACCGACGTGGTTGAAGAGCATTTCGGTATCAAGGCCGGTGCGCTGATCACCTTGCTGTACTTCTTTGCGATCTTCCCGATCCTGCTGATCTACAGCGTGGCGCTGACCAATACCGTCAGCAGCTTCATGGAGCACCAGCTGCATATCCTGCCGCCGCCCCGGGCCATCCTGGCGTTTGTGTTGATCCTGGGTTTGCTGGCCGTGGTGCGTTGCGGCGAGCAAGTGATCGTCAAGGCCATGAGCTTGATGGTGTACCCGTTTATTGTGGCCTTGCTGTTCCTGGCCGTGTACCTGGTGCCGCACTGGAATGGTGGCATTCTCAGCACCGCCACTGAGGTGCCGGCACCGTCGGCGCTGCTCAATACGCTATGGCTGGCTATTCCGGTGATGGTGTTCTCGTTCAACCACTCGCCGATCATCTCGGCCTTCGCGGTGGACCAGAAGCGCCAGTACGGCGCAAACGCCGAGGAGCGCAGTTCGCAGATCCTCTCCCGCGCGCACCTGCTGATGGTGGCGATGGTGCTGTTCTTTGTGTTCAGTTGCGTGCTGACCCTGTCGCCCGCACAGTTGGCCGAAGCGAAAGCGCAGAACCTGTCGATCCTGTCGTACCTGGCCAACCACTTCGATAACCCGACGATTGCCTTTGCCGCACCGTTGATTGCGTTCGTGGCGATTGCCAAGTCGTTCCTGGGCCACTACATCGGCGCCAGCGAGGGCCTCAAGGGCCTGGTGGTCAAGACTGGCCGCCGCCCGGCACCCAAGACCCTGGACCGCATGACCGCAGCCTTCATGTTGGTGGTGTGCTGGATCGTCGCCACGCTCAACCCGAGTATCCTTGGCATGATCGAGACCCTGGGTGGGCCGGTGATCGCGTCGATTCTGTTCCTGATGCCGATGTACGCCATCCGCAAGGTGCCGGCCATGGCCAAGTACCGTGGGCAGGCGTCGAATGTGTTTGTGACTGCGGTTGGTTTGGTTGCCATTACGGCGTTGGTGTATTCGCTGCTTGCCTGAGCCCTGATGCGGTCTATCTGACTGTCCAGCATAGGTATCTACACAATTTTGTAGGTTGTAGCAGCCAACGGTAACCACGATGCGAAGCGAGCCGCTCTTGATCTGCTTGTGATCTTGATCTTAAGCGCCCCGTTAAACCACGCTGGCC
>NZ_JASBQZ010000015.1:0-128438 GCF_029960685.1 Pseudomonas sp. AL10 | reverse complement strand
GTGACTTGAACTGGGCCGGGCTCGACACTGCGGGTGTGCAGATGCTCAGGCCGAATGTCGAATTGCGGCCATTTGTGCGGCATGAATTCGCTGTTAAGGGTGTCTTCAAGCCACAGAAGAAACGCGTGGTAGCTGGTTTCGCTGACTTCGCCCCATCCGCGCTCTTCGTAGCGCTTGGTCAGAGCCAGGATGGTTTTTTTCCTGTCCGGTTCTGGCGGCACTATGACCGTGCCGACAGAGCGCTCCGGCACCGCGCCTTTGTTATCAACCTCTACCCTGGCGGGGTGCAACAGTTGCTGTCGTATACCCGCCTTTTTGTTTATCCAGTTCAGGGCCAACCACATATTCTTACCCATGAACCCCGCATCCAACCGCCAGACGGGAGCCGCCTTATTCTTTCCCTTTCCTTTCTCCGGTTTGCTCTTCAAATTCGACCCCATAATCCCCGGCACAAAAATCACCGGCAGCACCCCGTCCGGCGGCAATATGCAGTGCACCGGGTCGGTGATATGGCTGGGCGTGAGGGTCCAGGTATGCACAGGGTTGCCCCGGGCGTTATAAGAGAGCGGCGCTATGCGTGGCATTTGAGAGGTATCGGCCATGAAATTCTCCCTGAATCGAGGGCGCTGCTGCCGTTCGGCGTGGAGCCCCCCGGATTGATATTGTCTGGAATCTTCTGGGCCACACTCTATTAGCGTGCAATTGCGAGCCTCAAGGGAGCGTGCGCATTAAAGAGGCGTCCTACACTGCTGAAAGTCGTTGCTGACAGATAGATCAAACAAGCCGGCCCGTAGGTTTGGCGTTTATTCATCGCGGCGTGTCACTTTGTAGGAATGAACAACAAAACCCCATCCACACTTGTGCATCGGCCCCGCGTCATTCCCCCAGCCAACTGGCAGCATGGGCGTTATAAAAACCGGAGAAAGCCCATGAAAATCGTGATCGCCCCCGACTCGTTCAAAGACAGCCTGAGTGCCGCAGGCGTCGCCCAGGCGATTGCCGGTGGGTGCGCCCAGGTCTGGCCGGATGCGCACGTGCTTCAATGCCCGATGGCTGATGGCGGGGAAGGAACGGTGGATGCGGTGCTCGCGGCGTGTAAGGGTGAGCTGCGCAGGCAAACGGTCCGAGGCCCGCTGGGCGACAGCGTCGAGGCGCGTTGGGGCTGGCTGGCCGACAGCCATACCGCAATGATCGAGATGGCCGAGGCCAGCGGTTTGCAACTCGTTGCGCCGGGGCAGCGCGACGCATGCTCCAGTACCACCTATGGCACCGGCGAGTTGATCCGCGCCGCGCTGGATGCCGGGGCGCAGCGCATCATCCTGGCGATTGGCGGCAGTGCTACCAACGATGGCGGAGCGGGGGCGATGCAGGCCCTTGGCGTGCAGCTCTTGGATAGCGAACGCCAGCCACTGCCGGCGGGTGGGTTGGCGTTGGCACGTCTGGCCCATATCAGCCTTGAACAACTCGACCCGCGACTGGCGCAGGTGCGTTTTGAAATCGCCGCCGACGTCAACAATCCCCTGTGCGGCCCTCACGGTGCCTCGTCGATTTTTGGCCCGCAAAAAGGCGCGAACCCCGAACAAGTGGCACAACTGGACGCTGCCCTTGGCCACTTCGCCGACCATTGCGCCCAGGTGCTGCGCCGGGATGTGCGCGACGAACCCGGTAGCGGCGCCGCCGGTGGTCTGGGCTTTGCCGCCAAGGCGTTCCTCGCTGCCCAGTTTCGTCCGGGGGTTGAGGTGGTCGCTGAATTGGTTAGCCTGGATGAAGCGGTGCGTGGCGCCGATCTGGTCATCACCGGCGAAGGCCGTTTCGACGCCCAGACCCTGCGTGGCAAAACCCCGTTTGGCGTGGCGCGCATTGCCCAGCGACATGGCGTGCCGGTGATCGTGATCGCGGGCACCTTGGGCGACGGCTACGAGCAGATGTACGCTCATGGTGTGGACGCAGCGTTCGCCTTGCCGTCGGGGCCGATGTCACTTGAGCAGGCCTGCCACGAGGCCCCGCGTCTGTTACGCGAGCGGGCCTCGGACATTGCGCGGGTATGGCGCCTGGCAGCTACTCGCTGACCCCGTGCGCCAATCGTTCCACCCACTGCTCTTGAAACCCCTGCAGCGCCGCACCCGGCTGCTGCAAGTGCACAAGCTCAAGCATCGGGTCCTGCACCGCCGTGCGCACGCCGCTCAATTCCTCCAGGGTCGCCAAGCCGCAGAACGGCACATAGGCTTCGCTATAGCCACCCTCGTGCACCAGCACCAGGCGGCCCTGGCACAAACGTTCGGCGGCCAGGCGCAGGGCGCGGGTCATTAACCGGAACGATTCGCTGTGCAGCAACATGCGCGCTAGCGGGTCGACGGCGTTAGCGTCATAACCGCAGGCAACGATGATCAACTCCGGTTCGAAGCGCTCCAGGGCGGGCAGCACGATGCGCTCCATGGCCTGTAGGTAGGTGGCGTGACCACTGCCTGGCGGCAACGGGATATTGATGTTGGCGCCCAGGCCGGCGCCCCGGCCGCGATCCTGCTCGCCGCTGTAACCGGGCGGGTAGCAGCCGTCCTGGTGCAGGGAAATCGTCAACACATCGGCCCGTTCTTCGAAGATCGACTGCGTGCCGTTGCCATGGTGCACATCCCAGTCGATCACGGCGACTTTGCCCAGCCCGTTGCGCGCCTTGGCGGCCTCGATGGCAATGGCGATATTGGCGAGAAAGCAAAAGCCCATGGCGCTGTCTGCCAGGCAGTGATGCCCCGGTGGCCGCGACAGCGAATAGGCGTTGTGCGCCTGGCCCTTGAGCACCGCGTCCACGGCGGCCAGGGTCAAACCGGCGGACAGTTGCGCGATCTCATAGCTGCCAGGCCCTATTGGTGCCTGGGGGCCAAGCTCACCGCCGCCGGCATCGCTCAAGGCTTTGAAACGTTGCAGGTAAGCACGGCTGTGGACGCGCAGCAGGTCCTCTTCACTGGCGGGCGGCGCGCTATGCAGGTGCAGGTGGCGGCTGAGTCCGGAGACATCCAACAGGCTTTTCAAGCGCCGCTTGGTCTCCGGTGACTCGGCATGCCCGCTGCCGGCCGGCGGCTGCACCCAGCCGCCCACGGGCAGGGTCAGCGCATGGGCGCCGGCGCTGTGCCACAGGCTCATTTCGTCGAAAAAAAATGCGGTGGTTAGGTTCATACCAGTTCCAATTCAGTGGAGGAGTGGGGACGGCTGGCGACGATCATCACCAGGGACAGCAAGGTGATAGCGGCTGCACCGAGCAGCAACAGGCTGAACCCGCCGCTGGCTTCGATCAGGCGGCCGGCGAGCGCCGGGCCGATGGCCAGGCCGCCACCGATGACCAAGTTGGAGGCGTTCATCAGCTTGCCGCTGTGATCGAGGTCGGCCAGGCAGGCCAGGATCAGCGGCAGGATGAAGGTCCAGGTAAATTTGAACAGCAGCGCGGCCAGGGCGAATCGCAGCAAGGCGGGCTGGCCGAGCAACAGGAGCACCGCTGTTGCCATTAACGTGTAGCCCAGCAACAACAGCGCACCACGCGGCAGACGAGCGCCGATCAGTGAGGCGCTCGCAGCGCCAGCAATACCCATTACGGTGGCGATGGCGAGAATCTCGCCGCTGTGCTGCGCAGAAATCCCGGCACTGGCGCCCAAGGCACCGATAAAGGTCCATACGCCCCCCAGGCTGATGTAAAAGGCGAGGACCGCGCCAACCCCCAGGGCGGCTTTCCAGCGTGAACCGGGCAAGACCGGGGTGCGGCTGGCGGGTAACTCAGGGCTACCGGCAGGAAAGGCCCGCGCCAATGGCAGCAGCAGGGTCATCAACCCTGCCAGGATCAGGTAGCAGGCATTCAAGCCAAACCGTTCGAACAAACCAGGCAGCACCACCAGGCCGACGGCACCGACGATCAACTGCCCCATAACCCACAAACCATAGACTCGGCTGGGATTGGCGGTGGTGGCGGCACTGGCCAGGCAGAGGATCATCAACGAACCGCCGGCCAGGGCGCTGGCACCGCGCAACACCAGCAGCACGGCGTAGGTGTCGGCGAGCATTGACAGCAGGTTAGCGGCAATGAACAACAGCGCGGCGACCCGGGCGGCGGTGCGCCAGTCAACCCGCTTGAGCCACCACCAGGCGGGCAAGGTTGCCAGGCTCATCGCGCCAAGCTCCACGGAAAACAAGTCACCAATACGCGCCGGGCTCAGTTGCCACTGGCTGGCTAACTGCGCGGCCACGGCCGGAGCGGTCATCAGGATGGTCGGGGTGATGGCGGCAAACAGCACGATCGCCGCCAGCCGTGCCGTTGTCGCAGCGGTGGAAATGGGCATTTTCAAGCTCCAGGGAAAGGGGGGTCAGAACACATGCACCAGGCGTAACAACGCCTCGGTGCCGGCGTAGCCATTGGAAGCCGCAACGTTTTGCGAAAGGCTGACCATCAGTTGGTTCTGCCGGTCGAGCCAATGCCCGAATTCGAAGCCGACTTGGGTATAGCGCTTGTGGGTGTCGTCGAGGCTTCGGTTGTTCAGACGCAGGGCGCCACCGTCGGCGTGGATCAGGCGCAGTGCGCCGGAAGTGGCGGCGCTGAAGTCATAGGAGGCGAAGGCCTGCAGGCGATACAGCGGGGCTTGCTTGAGTTCGCTGCCAAAGTAATCGTCATTGCGGCCATAGAGCTGGGCTTCCAGGTTGGCTTCCAGTACCCATTTTTCGCCGATGCCGTGGGTGTAGTTGTAGACAAAGGTGGCGCCCCAGCGATTGGCGCCGGGGGACACGTCCGGGTTTTGGCTGTGATATTCACCCACCGGCACGGTGATCAGGCTCAACAAGCCGCTGTAAGTGCGCGAGGCCGGGTCGTTGATGAAAAACAGCGTGCCGCCCACCTGTGGGTCGCCCAGGCCGCGCTCGCGGCTGCGCTGATTGGCGCCGGGCAGGCGTGCGTTGATGTCGGCAAAGGGCAGGATGAATTGTGGCGTGCACAACGTGCCGCAGGCGTCGGTGAAATACACCTGGCGGTAAGCCACGGCGTTGACCCGCAGGTCGGCCTTGCCGGTGCTGTCGGCGGGGCCATGGAAATCCCCGGCGCGTGTGGCGGGCAGGTACAACACACCCAGGCTGGTACCCGGTGGGGCGGCGAAAAAGTCGCGGGCGTTGAGGTCGGCCGCCTGGCTGTCGACGCTGAGCAGGGTGGCGAACAGCACTGTCAGGTTACGTAAGCATGTGGAAGTCATGAAGAAGCGTCTCGTGTGAGAAGGCCGAAAAAAGGGCAACAGCAGCCCGTGACCGTTGAAAAACGACCGTGGTAAACCGTGGGAGAAACGGGCAGGGTCAGTCGGGCGGGGCGTGCACCAGGTGCGCTATGCGTGCCTTGTCCTTGACGCCGAGCTTGGTATAGATGGCGCGAATATGGTGGCGCACGGTATTGGGCGAGAGGCCAAGGTCGCGGGCCACTTCCTTGTAGGTCTTGCCCTCGCCAAAGCCTTGGGCAACATCGTTTTCCCGTGGGCTGAGCTGGGGCAGGGCGCGGTTGATGCGTGCGGCCAACAGCAACTGGTCGCCCACTGGGGACGCCTGGATATGGATATGCTTGCCGTCATGGCCGCGTTCATCCAGAGGCACCGGCAGGGTGGGGCCGCGCCATTGCGGCCATTCGCTGAGCAGCAGGTCGACAAACCCTCGCTCGGCACATTGCAACACTCCCCGTGGGTCGCACACCGCCAGCGCGAGGTTGCGCGGGCTGGTCAGGGTTTCCCGCATCGCCACCAAGGTGCGGATCTGGTTTGCCGAGACTGCTGCCACCAGGTGCAGCATCAAGTTATTAATCATCTGGCAATCCTGCACGTTGAACTTGGGTGCAGCGGGTTGGCGGTAGAGTGTCAGGTGGTGGCTGAGGTGGGTTTGCGGGTCGATATGGATCACACACAGCAGTTCACCCAAGCCGTGGCGTTGCCCCAGCCAGTTCAAGGCGCTGCCGTTGGCGGAGTCGCGCATATCGATGATCACCGCCTCGCCGGGCGACGCATGCACCCGCGCAACGGTGACGTCCAGATGGCGGATCGACTGCCAGTCCGCCAGATAGTCGGGGGGCAACTGGTAGAGGTAGCTGTTGTGCTCGTGCGGCAAACCGTTGATAACCGCCGAGCGCCCCCACCAGGCGCTGTCGAAGGCCAGCAATTGGCTAAGGCGCGCCAGGGCATGGTGTTGAAAGTGTTCGATGTCCTGGTGTTGGGCCAGGCGTTGCAGGTCCAGGGTCAGAGTGCTGAAAGCCTGTAACAGGCTCGCGGGATCGAGACGGTTCATGGGTGTTCCTCTGTGGGACTTTTTTTGTTGTTCTCGTCACAGGGTGAAGGCCAAAGCGTCGGGTTGACGGGGCAGGGCCTGGGCTGAGTATCGGCGTTGCGCGCAAGGATCGCTATCGTTCAGATGCAGGATGGTGCTGGTTGGCCGGTGGGAAAACTCCGGCTCGTCAGGTGGGCGACTTAGCCTCTACACTGGCCGGCCACCTGTCTTTCATAGGATGAAATGCAATGCACGTGCCTGAACCGTCTATCGTGATTCAGGGGTATGGGCGTGGCGCCCGCGTGGCAGGGAAAGGGCGTCGGTTCGCGGCTGTTGGCGGCCGCGCTGGAGGTGGCCGACAACTGGATGAACCTGCGCCGTGTGGAACTGACGGTCTGCGCCGACAACGAAGCTGCGCACAACCTGTACCGCAAGTTCGGCTTCGAAGTGGAAGGGCGATTGCGTGACTATGCCCTGCGTGATGGTGTGTTTGTCGACACCTTCAGCATGGCGCGCCTGCGCACATCGGCTTGATCCTGTAAGCATAGGGCTCTATACAACTTCGATGAAAGCGGTGTGTCAGTTACTGAGTCTTTGCCTGAACCACCGCCTTCGCAGGCAAGCCAGCTCCCACCCTGGTCATGCATTGCCCACAAAATCGGCGCCCGACACAGATCCCCTGTGGGAGCGGGCTTGCTCGCGAAGAAGGCCTGACAGCCAACCAGGATATTGGGTTTAGGTAGCGGCTAAAAAAGTTGTGGCGATACCTGTGCCCTGTAAGGCAAACCCGACCGCGGCCTGCGCATGCAGCGCGGTGGTGTCCAGCAGTGGCAGGGCGCTGTGTTCGGGCTGGATCAGCAGGCAAATTTCCGTGCAGCCGAGAATAATCGCCTGAGCACCGCGTGCCGCGAGTGTCTGGATCACCCGCTGATACACCTGGCGCGAGGCGTCACTGATGAGGCCCACGCACAACTCTTCATAGATGATTCGGTGCACCGCCTTGCGTTCATCCGCGTCTGGCACCAGCACGGTGAGCCCCTGAGCGGCGAGGCGCGATTTAAGGAAATCCTGCTCCATGGTGAACGCGGTACCCAGCAAGCCTACCGTCAAGGTCCCAGCCTCCAGAGCCGCCGTCGCCGTGGCATCAGCAATATGCAGGAAGGGAATCGACACCGCCGCCTCAATGCGAGGTGCCACTAAATGCATGGTGTTGGTACACAGCACCACACAATCAGCACCCCCGGCCTGCAAGCGTCGCGCGGCATCTTCCAAGATCAGCGCGGCATCGTCCCAACGCCCGGCATGCTGGGCCTGTTCCACCGGGCCGAAATCCACGCTGTACATCAACACTTGCGCCGACCGCAGCGGGCCGAGCTGATCGCGCACGCGCTGGTTGATGAGACGGTAATACTCGGCGCTGGACTCCCAGCTCATGCCGCCGATAAGGCCGATGGTGCGCATGTGATGCTCCGGACAAAAAGTGTGGCTTCACCTTACCCATTCAAGGCAGATGAGTCATACGCAGTTGCCAGCCAATTCACCGGAGCAGTTCAAATCTGAGTGATGCCCCATGTTAAATAAGGTGCAATGTCCTAACATTGGCTATACCTACCACTCGTTCTCACGATGATGGTCGCCAGGGAGTTCACTAATGAAGCTAAGGCTAATGATCGGCACACTATGCGTCGCCTCGCTCGGTATGGCCGGTTGCGCCAGCAAGGTGGTGCAGCCGGATGAGTATTCAGGGTTTCTTTCCAACTACAGCCAACTCAAGGAAGCCAAGTCACCGTCGGGGGCCGAGGTGATGCGCTGGGTCGATCCACAGCTGGACCTGAGCCGCTACACGGCGGTGTACATCGAGCCCACCCAGTTCTACCCCAAGCCCCAGGCCACCTCCCGGATTCCCGAGAGTACGCTGCGCGGCATCAACGACTATTACAATCAGGCGCTCAAGCGCGAGCTGGCCCAGTCACTGCCCGTGGCTAATGCCCCAGGCCCTGGAGTGATCGTGGTAAGGGCGGCGATTACCGCGGTGAGCAGCAAGACCGAAAGCCTCAAGCCTTATGAATTTATTCCCGTCGCCCTGGTGGCCGCGGCAGTGAGCACCGGCACCGGCATTCGCGATCAGGAAACCACCCTGGGCACCGAGGCGCAGTTTCTCGATGGCAGCACTCATAAAGTGCTGGCCCAAGTGGTGCGCAAAGGCACCGGCAAGCCGCTGGCCAATGATTCTCAGGTCATGAAGGCCGACGATGTGAAAAGCGTCATTGACGGTTGGGCGTCGGACCTGCACCAGTCTTACGTGAAACTGAAAAAACACTGAGTCAAAAAAAGCGCGGCGGGTAATCACCCGCCGCGCTTTTTTTATTCGCCGAAATTATTTAAGCGGCGTCAACGCTGGCAGCTTCCACTGGCCGCTAGCGACTTCAGGCTTGGGCAGGTAAATGCGCAATACCGCGTAGAACGGGCCGGGCGGCGCTGGCAACCAGTTGCTCTGCTCAGCCTTGGGCGGTTCGTGGTGTTGCAATGCCAGGGTCAGGCCACCGTCGGCGTCGAGCTTGAGGCTCGGCAACATCTGCGAGTTGATCAGGTAGCGCTTCTTGTGGTTTGGCACCAGCAGTCTGGTCTTGGCGTCGTACATCGTCAGCGACCAGAACGCATCAGCCGGCGGCAACTGGTCCTTGGCAAAATGCACGGTGTAGCTGTGGCGTGCACCATTGGCCGGCTTGCCCTCGCTGTCGATGACGTAGCTCAAGTGCGCGGCTTCATCACTGGAGTTGCCGAACATCCCCAGCTCGGCACCGGCGTAGCGGTACAGGTAGTTGTTTTGCAGGTGGTCGCGGCTGCCGTACAGGTCTGCGCTGGTCACTTGGTGGGTGTCGACCTTGGCCTTCTTGAACGCGGCGAATTCGGCGCGGCCATCGGTGATGCCGTCTTCCAGGGCCTTGCGCTGCTCGGCGGTCAACTGGTTCACCTTGAACGGCGCGCCTGGGGCGATACCGATCTTGGCAAAGCGCGCCAGCAGGTCTTTTTCGCTGTCCTGTGGCGCGGCGAAGGCCAGCATGAAGTTCAGGTAGCGAAACAGCTGCGGGCCTTCGGTCATGGTTGCCATCGGCTTGGGCCATTGGATCTTCGGCACGTTGGGGGGGGCCGGTTGTTTCACATAGCTGCTCAGCGCCTGCACCTTGTAGCCGTTCTGGATCTGCTTGACCTTGCCCAGGTCTTTGTCATCAAACAGCTGCGTGCGGTACAGAGCGTAGGCGATGTTGCTTTCGCTGTAGATCACACGGTCGATGTCCACCGGCTGCTGACCTTTCCAGTCTGGCCCGGCAATCATGTAGTGGCCGCCGTTATTGCCAGTACTGCGGGTGCCCAGGTAGGCGAAATTCTGCGTATAGAGGTCGATCAACTGCACCGAGTAGTAGCGGTTGTCTTCGACCTTGGGCAGCGTCAGCACCAGCGGTTCTTTACGCAGGTCCATCCACACGAACGAGTAGGGCGTGTCGACGTTAGGGGTGGTAACTGCATTGTCCTTGGGAGTGAGCACCTGGGCGCTGTTGTCGATACGGTTGAACGGCGCCTTGAAGTGGGCGCCGCCTTTATCAACGGCCTGGGTGTAGAGCGTCTTGTACATCTGCACCACGGGGAAGCCGTACAGGTAGGCTTCCTTGGCGATGGCCCGGGCTTCGCTGGGGCTTGCGGTGAAGTCAGCCCAGGCGCCGGAGCTCATGAAAATCGAGAGGCTCGCCAACAGCAGGCGCGTCGGTTTTCCAATCATGTTGTTGCGTCCTTCCTGAGTGCTATCTGAGAGCGTGGCGTGAAGGCGCCGAGTTTCCTGTTTTATTGGGCGGACGTCACGTTAATCTCTGCAAAGGACGATAGGGAAGGGGCGTTAGAGCATGGATTTGACTTTGTCACGCAATTGATCAATCGAGAACGGCTTGGCAATCACCTGCATGCCGGCAGGCACGTCAATGTTTTCGGCATAGCCGCTAGCAAACAGAATCGGCAGGGTAGCGCGCAGTTCGCGCACTTTGGTTGCCAGTTGTTTGCCGTCCATATCGGGCAGGCCGACGTCGGTCATCATCAGGTCGATGACCTGGGCGGTATCTTGCACCACCGTCAATGCTTCCCCAGCATCAGCGGCTTCGAGCACCTGGAACTCCAACTCTTCGAGGACATCGACGATCAGCATGCGCACGATAGCGTCGTCTTCGACTACAAGGATGGTGGAGGCGGCGGGCATAAGGGATATTCCTGAAAAATGGAGAGCGTACGGAGCTATGGGATTGACTGACTGCTTACTAGTGAGTGTTGCGCTTCCTGGCAAGTTCCCACAAAAGGTGCCTATTGTGATCATTGTGCGGGATAAAGTCTCACGCGCGGGCGAAACCCTATGAGCGTTTGCTGAAACACAAGCGCGCCAACATTCATTGGCGCGCTATGATGCCTTTACAGTGCGGCGTCCAACAACTCTTTGTAAACGTCGTTCACCGTGTCCATATCGCTGGCGGCAAATTCACTGGTTTCAAAGAATTTATCGCCCTTATCCGTGACGTACGGGTTCATATTCTTTCCATGTCGGCCACTGTTGAGCACTTTTTCCATGCCCTCCTGCATTGCCTGCAAGGTTGTGAATTTGACCAGCGCGCCATCGGGGTCGTAGAAAAACCAGCTTGTGCTGCTACCTTCGACCTTTATCCCAGCTACCATTGCATGGTCCGCAGTTACGATTCTTATGGTTTTCGAGGTGGGGGAGTTGGTCAGTTCGTCGATGATCTCCAAGTGATTTTGCTGCTTGAAAGATTTACCCATGTGAACAGCCGACCGGTCCCCAACGATCATCTGGAAGTTATGCAGCTCCTGGATAAATTCAGCCGCTTGTATGTCCCCCGGATTCATCGCTGCGCGTTTGATATTTTTTATCAGCTCGTCTTCTTTACCGAGCATGATCGCCAAGGCCATGAGGTTGGAAAAACCTGCGCAATGGCCCGTGGATGTTATGTCAGTACGCGCCAGATAATCGATCTGCGACACATCGGTGAAAATCACACCAGGAGCACTCACATCATGTTTTAGGTTCGATACGACCAGTTTGGCCTCCTCGATTCTCAGCGCTTTGATTTCCCTCACCAGCGTGCCCATTTGTTCAGGGGCCAAGTGATTATTTAACGCAATATTGACTAAATCTTCGGAAGACATATGGACATGAAAGCCTGGCAGGTCAAAAGGAGAGCCTTGAGTTAGACCTCGTTGATAAGCGGCAGCATTCGTTGGCGATTGGGAGAGGTTCAGAAGATGCCGAAAAGCAGCGTTATTAGAGCCTGTGGCGCGGACTATCATTGACGACGCGCCCACGCGCGAAAAATTTTTGATCGGCGCCCCAAATACGTTCTTCTTGATCGGGTCATAGTGATACCACCGATTATTTTTGAATACGGCGACCGTCTGCAAGCTGACGTTTCCAGAGGGATAAGTACCAATCACTGCGGTCCCGTGTCCCTTGCCCGCTGCCTTGAGCACATCGTAACTGCCGGTAGCACCGCGAATTGCATTCGCCGCCTTGGTGGCTTTGTTTCGAAGAAACTGAAGGCCCTTACCAGCCAGCCGCGCCCCCCCTATAGCCGCATCACCCAACCCACCCAACGGGTTAAGTGCGCTGAAAGTCGCCATGCCGATGACCTTGGCCGCGCGCGCCCCTTTGCTGACGGCGGAGGCCGTGGTGCCGGCAATCTTGATCATTTTCCCGGCAGTGGACATCCCTGCGGTCACGAACCCGAACAGGTCCATGTCCAAGTGACTCAGACCCTCGAAGACTTTGCCCTTGCGAAAACAATTGATAGCCGAATAAAACGGCACCAGTTCTAAAATGAAGTTGCTGATCGCATTGGCCCGTTTCTCATTCTTATCGTGGTAAGTGAGGCCCCGTGCCTGCTCCAGGATGGCCTCATCATCAAAATTGGTATGTTCCACAAACGCATCTGCGATGAGTTGACTACGAGCGCCATTGAAGCTGTCAGGTACGGATTTGTCCGTCGGGGGCTGTTCCTTGCGAAGCGAGCTGCCACCTTTTGAAGGACTGAAGGCTATGGTTTCGCATTTTACGTTGCCATTTCTTGTCGTCTTGGGCTCTGCTCTATTGGGGAGAAAGCTTCGAATCGACCCCTCTTTGAAGCTGATTTCATAATCAGTCGCCTTGCCACCGCGTTCTACGCGTACTAACAACGGTTCTTCTTTGGGGTGAAGCGTGTTACCCCAGATCGGAATGAGTTCTGTGCTCAGGGTCGTGGATTGATTATAAAAAAATGAAAGTTTGCCTAATTCGAAATTCTTTCTATCTTCCAGCGGCAGTTGGGAGATCAAGTGCCTTATGGCAGTGTTCATCGCGACTTTCTTTTCATTGATGGCGGCCTTGAATTCCTGGTTGAACGACTCAAGCACGCCAAACGTGGAGATGGCATTCAACTTATCCAAAGGAATACGCGAATCACTGCTGCTGTAGCGAACCGGCCCTTTCAAGTCCATCATCACGATGTCCCTGAGCGAGTGCGGCCCGACCGGGCCGGGTTCATAGAAGACATCTCCCCAGGGCCTGCGCTTCTGATACGACACGTGAATCAATCTTTTATCGTAGAGCGCTTCCAGGCCGGGAAAGCGCTCTTTGAGTACGGTGTCGGCTTTCAGCGCACGGGAGGGCAGTTCTTTTTCAAAAACTTGAGTCGCCGAGGTCATCGACGCCGTGCGCGCCTCGAATTCACTCAGCAGGGCAGCCAGTTCTTCAGCGCTGTAGAGGTGATCGGCTTTTTTGACTAGTACGCCCTGCACAACGCCCCAGTCGATCAGGGCTTCACGTTGCGCATCGTGAGTGACTGAGCGGTCGGCCAGGCCGGCGCTCTCGGCCTCGAGCATGACTTCTGCGAAGGTCATGCTCGCGACCCGGCCGGGAGTCTGGGCTTCAATTGTCGTTGCGGCAACGGCCAGGTTGACCCACGCCGGGCTTCCATAGGTCACGGTTGAGGGGATGTCCTTGATCAGGAATACCGGTGCGCGGGATGCCAGCAATAAATAAGCGGCGACGCCGGCCAGATCGGGGCTGGTCTTGCCGTTGGCTACCAAATGTTTGCCCAACGCTTGCACCACCTTGTCAGCGGTTTGGTTCCAGTGATCTTCGTGGGCCAGATCGAAGCCGGCTGTCAGGTTGCGATTGGCCTCAGTGATGGACTCGGGGTCCAGTTGCAGGGTCATGGCAGCCAGGAGGTGGTCCATGGCGCTGCTATCCGTGGCGACGTGTTGCATACCTTCCTGCAGGCTCTTGCCCAGTTGCTGCGCCGCGGGGGAACTCACCAGTGCGTTCAGGGTTTTGACCGGATCGCCCAAGACGTCGGGCGCCAGGGTGGTTTGCTCGCGTAAATACGCCAGCAACGAACCAGGGGTTTGCTTGACGGTTGGCTGATCCGGCGCGGTGGCGTAATTGAGAGCCAGGTTGTGCAAGCGCTGCTGGTCATCGGCACTCATCGGCACGGGCCAGCCCAATGCGCCCTCCAGGTTGCCCAGCGGATGGATTTGCGCACGGTCGAGCACCGCCACCGAGAGGCCAGATATGCCGAAGTGACTGTTGGGTAGCGGCAGCCCCAGGCTTTTTATAAAAGATTCAAGCGTGGTGCGAGCCCCCATCACGGCGCGAGCCGCTGAGTCCGGATGAACCTCCATCGAGGTGGCTTTGAGCGCTGCCAATACGTCATGGGCGGGCGCGTCCTTGCCCAAGCGCTCGGCGATCCCGACCAAGGCATCGCCGAGCGTGTTCAAATTCTGACGGTTGCCCAGTTGCTCGTTGAGATCAAGGTTGCTGACGTCGGGAGTGCCCGGGACTTCGGGAGATTGCGGGGGCGTGAGCGGCGTGTGTGGGAGTTTGATGATGGGGGGGGGCTTGGGTAAATGTGCAAGGATATCAGGCTGGAAACTGTGCAATATCTTCGTCATACAAAGTACCTGGTTCGCAAAGAGAATTTATGTGTGCCTGCGACCGCTCCGTGGTCCAAACACGTATCGATGTGTGGGAAGAGGTTCTGGCGAGGTTCCGAACCCAACTCGTAACACTGTATGAGACTCACCTTCGACGCCCGGGCCCGACAGGCAGGCGAACCGACCCAGGGCCGCCTGGACGCGCGTGTTTAGAAGGGGGAGCGTCTGACTACGCACAACGCGACGACGCCCCCGATTTGCGATGGTGAGATCTGTTTCAAGATAGTGAGGGGCTGCCAAACTCCGTCCAGAGTCAGCGCGACAGGCCCAAGCGGTCGGAAGGTTTTGCTTGCCAATCAACGCACAAACATAGCTTTTAGCCCGGTTATTCGGGCAAACTTGCGGTTTTTCCGCATTTGGCCAAGGCATGCCCATGACACCCGCGTCGTCCGTCGATGAAAAAAGCTTCCGTACTCTGCTGAGCCGAAACGTGGCCTTGCCCTTGGGCGTGGGCGTGCTCAGCGCGGTGTTTTTCGTCTGCCTGATTACCTATTTGCTTTCGGTTATCCAGTGGGTGGAGCACACCGACCGCGTCATTAACAACCTCAATGAGACGTCCAAACTGACGGTTGACCTGGAAACAGGTATGCGCGGCTTCCTGATCACCGGTGACGAGCATTTCCTTGACCCGTACGAAGTGGCCAAGCCGCGGATCATTGCAGACCTGCGCAATCTGCAAGACCTGGTAGCCGACAACCCGCAGCAGGTCGACCGACTCAAGCGCTTGGAAACCTTGCAAACCGAATGGAACAACTACGCGCAGTCGATGATTGAGCTGCAGCGCAACAGCGGCGATTACCGAGGCGCTGTCAAGGCGGGCCGGGGCAAGCGGCTCACTGACGAGATCCGCAAGGAATACGAAGACGCGGTGGCGATGGAACAACAGTTCCGTATCACCCGTAACGCAGAAGTCACCCGTACGACGGTGATCAGTGTCACGCTGTACTTGGTGTTTGTACTGGGGTTGAGTGGTTTTCTTGCCTACATCGGCAGAAAGAATTTAATTTCACTTTCAAAGAGTTACAGTGCAAACCTCGCGTCACAGCAGAAGATTGCACGGCGCCTTGAGCAAACCGCTTGGCTGCGCAATGGCCAGACCGAACTGGCCGAGCAAGTGCTGGGCCAACTGACCCTGAACATGCTGGGGCGTAATATCCTGCAGTTCTTTGCCCAGTACATGGGCTCGGCCGTCGCGGCGCTGTACGTGCGCGAAGAACACGGCGGCCTCAAGCGCGTGGCCACCTATGGCTTCTCCCGCGAGCAGGAACAACAGGAACAGTCGATCTACAGCGACGAAGGCATTGTCGGGCAGGCCGCCCAGCGCGATCGCCTGATTCGCCTGGACGATGTGCCGGTGGATTACTTCAAGGTCAGCTCGGGACTGGGCGAGGGCGCCACCCGCAGCGTATTGGTGGTACCCACCAGCGATGACGACCGCGTCAACGGCGTGGTCGAGCTGGGTTTCCTGCGCCCGCTGGATGAGCGTGATGTTGAACTGCTGGAACTGATCGCCGGCAATATCGGCACCTCCATCGAAGCCGCGCGCTATCGCCAGCGCTTGCAGGAAGTGCTGGCCGAGACCCAGCAGCTCAACGAAGAACTGCAAGTGCAGCAGGAAGAACTCAAGACCGCCAACGAAGAGTTGGAAGAGCAGTCGCGCATCCTCAAGGAATCCCAGGCCCACCTGGAAACCCAGCAGGCTGAGCTGGAGCAGACCAACGAGCAACTGGCCGAACAGACCCAGACCCTGGCCGAACAGCGCGACGCCATGGACCGCAAGAACATCGAGCTGAACCAGGCCCAACTGGAGTTGGAAGACCGCGCCGATGAGCTGCAGCGTTCCAGCAAGTACAAGTCCGAATTCCTCGCCAACATGTCCCACGAGCTGCGCACACCGCTGAACAGCTCGCTGATCCTGGCCAAACTGCTGGCGGATAACCCCCAGGAAAACCTCAGCGCCGAGCAAGTCAAGTTTGCCGAGTCGATCTATTCAGCCGGCAATGACTTGCTCAACCTGATCAACGACATCCTGGATATTTCCAAGGTCGAAGCCGGCAAGTTGGAAGTGCGCCCGGAAAATGCCAGTGTCGAGCGCCTGGTGGATGGCCTGCGCGGCATGTTCGAGCCGCTGGCAATGGACCGCAAACTGGGCTTCCAGGTGGACGTGCAGCAAGGCTCGCCAACCCTGCTGTTTACCGATCGCCAGCGTCTGGAGCAGATTCTCAAGAACCTGTTGTCCAACGCCATCAAGTTCACTGAACAGGGCGAGGTCAGCCTGTCGGTGTCGCGCGCGCCGGGGGAGGGCATTGCCTTTACGGTGCGCGATTCCGGCATTGGTATCGCCCCGGATCAACAAGAAAGCATCTTCGAAGCCTTCCGCCAGGCCGATGGCACCACCAATCGCCGTTACGGCGGTACGGGCCTGGGCTTGTCGATCTCCCGTGACCTGGCCACCTTGCTGGGCGGCTATATCAGCGTGACCAGCGAGCCGGGCAAAGGCAGTATTTTCACGCTGGTGTTGCCGGAACAATATGTTGAACGCGACGAGGACGCGGCGCCCATCGAGGCCCCGCGCCAAGTGGTGGTCGCGCCAGCGCCCGCGCCCGTCAAGGTGTCGCCGCTGCCGGTGGCCGACGCCAAGCTGATCCCACGCTTTGCCGACGACCGCGAAAAGGCGCCGTTCAGCACCCGTTGCATCCTGGTGGTGGAAGACGAGCCGAATTTTGCGCGCATTCTGTTCGACCTCGCCCACGAGCTGGGTTACCACTGCCTGGTCGCCCACGGTGCCGACGAGGGCTACAGCCTTGCCGAGCAGTACATCCCCGACGCCATCCTGCTGGACATGCGCTTGCCCGACCATTCAGGGCTGACCGTGCTGCAGCGCCTCAAGGAACACGCCAACACGCGCCACATCCCGGTGCACGTGATTTCCGTGGAAGACCGCGTCGAAGCCGCCATGCACATGGGCGCCATCGGTTATGCAGTCAAGCCCACCACCCGCGAAGAGCTCAAGGACGTGTTCGCTCGCCTGGAAGCCAAGTTGACCCAGAAGGTCAAGCGCATCCTGCTGGTGGAAGACGATGACCTGCAGCGCGACAGTATTGCCCGCCTGATCGGCGACGATGACATCGAGATCACCGCCGTAGGCTTTGCCCAGGAGGCCCTCGACCTGCTGCGCACCACTATCTACGACTGCATGATCATCGACCTCAAGCTGCCGGACATGCTCGGCAACGAGCTGCTCAAGCGCATGGCCACCGAGGATATCTGCTCGTTCCCGCCGGTGATCGTCTATACCGGGCGCAACCTGACCCGGGACGAAGAGGCCGAACTGCGCAAGTATTCACGCTCGATCATCATCAAGGGCGCGCGCTCGCCCGAGCGCCTGCTGGATGAAGTCACGCTATTTTTGCACAAAGTCGAATCGCAGTTGTCCCATGACCGTCAGAAGATGCTCAAGACCGCCCGCAGCCGCGACAAGGTCTTTGAAGGGCGCAAAATCCTATTGGTGGACGACGATGTACGCAATATCTTCGCCCTGACCAGCGCCCTGGAGCACAAAGGCGCCGTGGTGGTGATCGGGCGTAACGGCCAGGAAGCCATCGACAGACTCAATGAAGTGGACGATATCGACCTGGTGCTGATGGACGTAATGATGCCGGAGATGGACGGTTACGAAGCCACCGCTTTGATCCGCCAGGACCCACGCTGGAAAAAACTGCCAATCATTGCCGTGACGGCCAAGGCCATGAAGGACGATCAGGAACGTTGCCTGGCAGCAGGCTCAAACGATTACCTGGCCAAGCCGATTGACCTGGACCGCCTGTTCTCACTGATTCGCGTATGGCTACCGAAGATGGAACGCATTTAAGTGGAGCAGTGTTTCTTGGATACCAGCAGCGATATTGAGCTGCGCCTGTTGATCGAGGCGATTTACCTCAAGTACAGCTATGACTTTCGTGATTACTCGGGCGCGTCGGTCAAACGCCGTGTGGCCCATGCCTTGCGTCAGTTCGACTGCGCGACCATCTCCGCACTGCAAGAGCGCGTGTTGCACGACCCGGCCGCGTTCATGCAGTTGCTGCAGTTCTTGACCATCCCGGTGAGCGAAATGTTTCGCGACCCGTCGCACTTCCTGGCGATTCGCCAGGAAGTGGTGCCGTTGCTCAAGACCTACCCGTCGATCAAGATCTGGATCGCTGGCTGCAGCACGGGTGAGGAGGTGTATTCCATGGCCATCTTGCTGCGTGAAGAGGGCCTGCTGGAACGCACCATCATCTACGCCACCGACATCAACCCGGCGTCGCTGGAAAAAGCCAAGCAGGGCATCTTTTCCCTGGAGAACGTGCGCGCTTATACCGCCAATTATCAACAGGCCGGCGGGCAACGTTCATTTGCCGACTACTACACAGCGGCTTACGATTACGCGATCTTCGACAAGACACTGCGCGAGAACGTGACCTTTGCCGACCACAGCTTGGCGACCGACAGCGTGTTCTCAGAAACTCAATTAATTTCGTGTCGTAACGTATTGATTTATTTCAATAAAAAATTGCAAGATCGAGCGTTTGGTTTGTTTCATGAGTCGCTGTGTCATCGCGGCTTTTTGGTCCTGGGCAGCAAGGAAACCCTGGATTTTTCTGCCTACAGCAAGCAATTCGAGCCCTTGGTCAAACAAGAACGGATCTACCGAAAATCATGAGTGACGCGCAGGACACCCCGATTTCGGGGATCGAAGCCATCGTCGTCGGCGCTTCCGCCGGCGGCGTTGAGGCGTTGCTGAGTATTTTTGGCCAATTGCCGAGCACCTTCGGCCTGCCGATCATTGCCGTGCTGCACCTGCCGGATGAGCGCCGCAGCCAACTGGCGGAAGTCTTTGCGCGGCGCCTGAACATCCCGGTCAAGGAGGCCCGGGACAAAGAAGCCGTAGAGGCGGGCACGTTGTACTTTGCCGGGCCTGGTTATCACCTTTCGGTCGAGCAGGACCGCAGCCTGTCACTGAGCCAGGAAGACCGGGTGCACCATACCCGGCCCGCCATCGACTACCTGTTCTCCTCGGCGGCCGATGTGTATGGGCGCCGCCTGCTCGCCATTTTATTGACCGGTGCCAACCAGGACGGCGCAAGCGGCCTGGCCCACGTCAAGCAATCGGGTGGCACTACCATCGTGCAGGACCCACAAGAGGCACGTATTGCCGTCATGCCCCTGGCGGCCCTGGCCTTGCACACACCTGACCATATTCTTTCCTTGAGCCGAATCGGCTCATTGCTGGCTTCCCTGGAACCCTTCCCATGTTAAGTACTGTCCAGGCCAAACTGCTGATCGTCGACGATCTGCCAGAGAACCTGCTGGCCCTCGAGGCGCTGATCAAGCGTGAGGATCGCCAGGTCTTCAAGGCATTGAGTGCCGACGAGGCGTTGTCCCTGTTGCTGGAACATGAATTCGCCATGGCGATCCTTGACGTGCAGATGCCCGGCATGAACGGTTTCGAGCTGGCCGAACTGATGCGCGGCACCGAAAAGACCAAGAACATCCCTATCGTGTTCGTCAGCGCCGCTGGCCGCGAACTCAACTACGCCTTCAAGGGCTATGAAAGCGGTGCGGTGGACTTCCTGCACAAGCCCCTGGATATCCACGCGGTCAAGAGCAAGGTCAATGTGTTCGTTGACCTGTACCGCCAAAGCAAGGCGATGAAACTGCAAGTCGAGGAACTAGAGCGCAGCCGCCGCGAGCAGGAGCTGTTGCTTACGCGCCTGCAAGCCACCCAGGCTGAGCTGGAGCAGGCGGTGCGCATGCGTGACGACTTCATGTCGATCGTCGCCCACGAAGTGCGCACGCCCCTCAATGGCCTGATCCTGGAAACCCAGTTGCGCAAGATGCACCTGGCCCGGGACAACGCGGCCGCGTTTACCCTGGACAAGATGCACGCCATGGTTGACCGCGATGAGCGCCAGATCCAGAGCCTGATCCGCCTGATCGAGGACATGCTCGATGTGTCGCGCATTCGTACCGGCAAGCTGTCGATTCGTCCGGCACCCGTTGACTTGGCGCAACTGGTACGCAACCTGGTGGATAACTTCGCGCCGCAAGTGGCAGCCGCCGAATCCTCCATGCAATTGCAGGCCGAAAGCCCGGTGGAGGGTAATTGGGACGAGTTTCGCATCGAGCAGGTGATCACCAACCTGCTGACCAACGCACTGCGTTATGGCGCCAAGAGCCCGGTGCAGGTGCGGGTGTATACCGAACATGGCGAAGCGCGAGTAGAGGTGCGCGACCATGGCATTGGTATCAGCGAGGAGAACCAGAAGCGTATTTTCCAGCAGTTCGAGCGGGTATCTGCCAACCATTCCGCAGCCGGCCTGGGCCTGGGCTTGTTTATTTCCGAGCAGATCGTGGCAGCCCATGGCGGCACCATTGAGGTCGAGAGCCAAATAGGCGAGGGCGCCCTGTTTCGCGTGTGCCTGCCTCTAGAGGCGGCCGAGTGAAATCAATCGTCACTTCAACGCAACCTCTGCGTGACCCCATGGTCGTAACTGCAGCAATTGACCGGACAAAGGCTTCCCATGAGTGAAGATGCACAAGATGTCGTACTGATCGTCGAGGATGACGAATCCATTATGTTTGTGCTGGGTGAGTACCTGGCGGGCTTGGGTTACCGGGTTTTGAAGGCGGTCGACGGGGAGCAGGCCTTCGAGATCCTTGCGACCAAACCGCACCTGGACCTGATGGTGACCGATTACCGCCTGCCGGGTGGGATCTCCGGCGTACAGATTGCCGAGCCTGCAATCAAATTGCGCCCGGAACTGAAAGTGATCTTTATCAGCGGCTACCCGCAGGAGATTCTTGACTGCCACAGCCCGATCACGCGCAATGCACCGATTCTGGCCAAGCCGTTTGATCTGGATACGTTGCAGGAGCATATCCAGAGGTTATTGGCGTAATAACCAAGGTTCTTCTCGCACGCCGAGAAGAACCTTTTAATGCAGGGCGTTTCTTTTCAGCTTGTCGCCGCCTTTATGCCGAAGGCACGAAATCCTTTAAAGGCAGGCCATAGGGCTGTTTGCTGACAGGATCAAGTGCATACCATTTGCCATTTTTCTGGGTGGCCGCAATTTTAGTCATGCTGCCCTGCATCGTGGCGCTGCCCACGGTGGCGTTCTCAACGTTCCTGAATATCTTTACGGGGTCATAGTTGATTTTTATCCGGGGTTGGTTATTTCCCTCGGGGCCGCGGCTGGCCAAGTAGCTGATACCTTCCTGCACTCCGGCCAGTAGCAGGCCCTGGGCATCTATGGGGTTGAGCGCGCCTATTGCGCCACGCAACAGCTTTTTCGCGGTGCTCCCCAGCGTAGATGTGGCCGTCCTGACGCCAGCGCCCGCGGCCCGTGCGGCCCCACCGGCGCCGGCCAGGATAAAACCGAACGCGTCGAACGCCAAATCGATGAGGCCTTCTCGCCAGTTGCCCTTGATAAAGTTAGTGATGGCGTTGTAACCGGGAATCAGACCCAACACGAAATCTTCTAATTTTTGATAAAAAGGTAATTCACCATCGAACGTGGTAGTACCCCGCAACTCGTCTGCGTAACCGCGGATGTTAATTTTTTTCACCATGGCATCAGCAATGTACTGTGTCTTTTCGCTGGAGAAACTGTTGGGCGCGTCGTGGGGGCTGTTATCAGGCCAGGGCGAGAGGACATTTTCTTTGTAGTCGCCATCAGGGACGAGGGGGACGAGATGCTTTGCATTCCTTTTATCGTCGGGAATGGGGCCTGGGCGTGTGTCATCCAGATCGGGGCGTTTTCGAATAGTGTTCTTGGCGCTGTCTATCTCATACGTGTGGGTGCGTTTATTGCCGCGTGCATCCACAACTTCGCTTTGCACAAATACACTGGTGGTGGAAGAGTCTTTTTGTTCTTGGATTTGAGAGTAAGGAGTGTACGTTACATCAACTTCCTTAGAAACCGAGATTTTCCCATGTTCAATGATTTTCCGATCTTCAAGTGGCAGCTTTGAAATCAAATGCTTGACTTGCGATTGCGTGCCTTGTTCAAAGCTATCGAGATATACTCTCAGCCCGCCTTCAAAATGAGAGTTCACAAAATTTTTTTCGAATTTCGGAGCGGTAATGGTGCTGAGGTCAATATTTTTATCGCTGGAAGTATAGGTATGCAAATCCACTTCCTTGTGGAGTTGCGCGGTGTGGATGAATACATCCAGCAGTGAGTAGGGGCCTGGAAATGAGAAAAAAGTGGATTCCTTTGGCGTCAGCACTTTTTGTTTGATTTGCTCCTCCGACAAATGCGGGTTCAGCTCTTTTATGTAGGCCATGGTCATGTCATGAAGATTAGGGGGCATCTTCGCAAACGCATTGGAAGCCTCATTCAAGCGATCCACCTGGTCTTTGAATGCAGCACGCACCTTCGCCATATCTTCTTCTGAGTAGCTATCTGTGCTGTTCCAATCCAGCACGCCGTTCTGAACACCCCAGTCTTTCAATGCGTCGCTTTGAGCCTGCTGCTCAACCAGTTTGTCTGCCAGCGTTATCGGCGCCAGCTCATTTCGCATCATGACCTGCGCATACGTCATTTTGTTGGTCGAGCCAGGGGCCTCGGCTTCGAGACGGGCGACGGCGGTCGTAAAACTGACCCAGGAGTGGGTGCCCTTTACCAATGTGTCAGGTATCTCCTTGACTAGAAGCTCCGGTGCCTTGCGCGATAACAGGATTTCCATGGCAAGCTCCAGGTTTTCCACTGAAGCGATTTTGTTGACGAGTAAGTGATGAGCCAGCTCTTTGTGTATTTCGGCGATGTTCTTGCCTGAGAGGTTAACGTGGGCCAGGTCGAACCCTGCAACTTTGGTCCGGCTCGAGTCTGGCGCAGTCGTGTTGACGCCAAGGGCATCCATCGACGTGTAGAGGGCTGTCAACACCCATTCGGCGATGACGTCGGGCGATGCAATTTCGCCAAATTCGCGTTCGGCCGCCCGGGCGAAGATTTCAGCATTGGGTGACTTGAGGATGCGGTCGATGGCACTGCTACGATCGTTCGAGACGTCATCTCCCAGATCAAGACCGCGTGTCAGATAGTCGAGCAAGTTGCGTTCTGGTTGGCCTTCCAAAAACTTATTCGTCATGGAGATGAGTGCGCGCTGATCAGCATTACTCATTGGCGTTGGCCATGAAAGCGCACCCCCTAGATTGCCATGCATCGGTGTTTCAATTGGTGGACTTGCCAACGACTGCGCAATGCTCTTTAACTCAGTCTCATTAGCTGGAAGTGAAATGCCGCTTCCTACGAGGTAGTCGCGCAGCGTCACGGCCACGCCCGGTTTCAGATTGCGGTTCTTGAAGTAGGATGACGCGGGATCTATCTGGATGGGCGTATCCAGAATAGCGTTAATCCTTTGCTTAATAATTAGATTGTATTCTGCGTGGTCTTTTTCATTGGCGAGCGAACTTTTGGAGTCGTGGTCTTCCAGCCCCTCAACGACACTGTCTGCAACCTTTGTTATTGCCGCAATCACAGAACTCCGGTTATTCAGATCGCCCAGTTGCGAGGCTTGACTCTCCAGATGTTTCTGGGAGGGCGTTTCGACATTTTCAGGGAACAGGTCATCTTTATGCTCCCATTTGTTGATGTACTGCGTGATGGCTGCCTGTTGCTCTGCAGGCGAAAGAGTGCTGTCAAAAGGCAGGGTATGACCATGAAACTGGGCGATCTCGGCGACCTTCGCACTGGTTGCGGTGGTCGCGGGGTCAAACTTTATGACGTTGCCGGAGCCTGCCAACGTGTTGGCAGCGCTCTTGAGCAGCGGCCAACCCATAAAGCTGTGAATATCGGCGGATCCGGCGGAGGGCTTGGGCGGCGAAAAGTCGAAGGGATTTCGGGGCTTGGTACCCATAGTGGTGAAGCCGATGGTACCGCTGGCGAGATTAATAGTGATCTCTTTTGAGAGATCGACGTCATTCTCTTTGGCCCAGTTTTGGAACGCCGGGCTTTTAAGGATGCTATCCAACAGCGCACGCGACTGCCCGAAGGATGAATGGGGCGGGATACGTTCAACAGTGGCCTGTCGATAGTCTTGATTGCCGGCCGACAATTCCTTCAAGTCCTGGGTGTAGAACTCAAGTAACTTTCGATCCCCCCTTTGCTGGAGGCTTCCTCCCCGTCCCGCAAGCTCTGTGGCGATCTCGAGGTGGGCAGGTGACGGTGTTGGATCGGCTTTTGCCAGTTGAGGGCTATGCAAATCCGACACGCGTGAGTTGGAAATAGCAGTCATCAGAAATATTCCTAATCGATGTGGGCAACATGTTGTTCGCCCACATATGTGGAAAAACAACCACAACGATTCCATCTATTTCCTGCTCAACCGTAACGCCGAATTACGTAGCGCGGCCGCCCTATGCCTTGATCATCTCCCGGACCGTGGCGGTCAATAAATCGAAAGTAAACGGCTTAGTGATCAGTTGCATGCCAGGGTCGAGAAAACCACCGCGCACCGCTGCGTGCTCGGCATAGCCTGTAATGAACAACACCTTGAGTTCAGGACGAATCTGCCTGCCTATTTCTGCCAGCTGCCGACCATTCATACCCGGTAAGCCCACATCGCTGATCATCAAGTCAATACGCTGTTCGGACTCAATGATTGGCACCGCCGTGTTCGCATCCCCAGCCTCGATAAACCCATACCCCAGCTCTTTGAGCACGGCGCTGACCAGCACCCTTACCGCAGGGTCATCCTCGACGATCAACACCGTTTCTCCTGCATTGGCAAACGGCAGCAATGTGGGGTTGAGCGGCGCCTGGGTTTGGGGCTCGCCGATAAAACGTGGCAGGAACAGGCTGACCGTGGTGCCTTTGTTGACTTCACTGTGAATCGTCACATGCCCACGAGACTGGCGAGCGAAGCCGTAGATCATTGACAGCCCCAGCCCTGTGCCCTGCCCGATGGGTTTGGTGGTGAAAAACGGATCGAATACGCGGCCCATCAGGTGTTGGGGAATGCCGCAACCGTTGTCACTGACACTCAGCTCTACGTAATCGCCCGGTATCAGGGTGCCGTAGGCGGCGGTGAAGACGCTGTCGAGGTGGCGGTTGGTGGTTTCCACTCTGAGCGTGCCACCGGTGGGCATGGCATCGCGCGCGTTGATCACCAAGTTGAGCAGGGCGCTTTCGAGCTGGTTGGGGTCGGCTTCGGCCGTCCATAAAGCGTCGCTCAAGCGCATGTCCAAGCTGATGCTTTCGTTGATGCTGCGTTGCAACAATTCGCCCATGGCCGTGACCAACTGGTTGATCTGCACGGGTTTGGAGTCCAGCGATTGTCGACGGGAGAACGCCAACAGTCGGTGGGTGAGGCTGGCCGCGCGGTTGGCGGAGGTCACGCCCAGGTCGATCAGGCCGTCCAGGTCATCCAGTTTGCCTCGCGCCACACGTCGGCGCAGCAGTTCCAGGCTGCCGATAATGCCGGTAAGCATATTGTTGAAGTCATGGGCGATACCGCCGGTCAACTGGCCGACGGCTTCCATTTTTTGCGACTGGCGCAGGGCTTCTTCGTTGTGACGCAATTGGGCGGTGCGTTCTTCCACTTGCTGCTCGAGGGTTTCCAGGGTGCGCTGCAGCCGCAGCTCACTCTCGCTCAAGTCAATCAACCGGTCCCGCGCCTCGTATTGGCGCCGCCGACCGCGCAGGGCGGCGCTGACCAAGCTGATCAGGGTGATGGGATGGAATGGCCGCTCCAGAAACGTGACGTTACCCAGCAAGCCGCTCAGGCGGGTCGAGCCGTTCTGCTCTTTGCCGCCATGCTGGGTCATCAGCACGATCGGCAGGTCGGACCAGGCCGGCTGCTGATGCAACAGCTCAAGTAACGGCTCAAGGTCGACGCCACGCAGGGCCTCAGCCGCAATGATGAGCAGGCCGGCGCCTTGCGTCAGCTCTTCGCACAGCGCGGTCAGGCTATTGGCGACGATCCCGCTATAGCCGGCTTCATTAAGCATCATCAACGCCAATGAGCCATCGCGGCCCATGGGCGCCAGCACGATGGCGCGCTCGGAGACGGGAGAAAGGGCCGGCACTAGCCCTCATCCTTGAGCAGGGGGGAACCGGCGCCCATATAGGTCGGAATGCCGCGCAGCACACCCTGGAAGTTATCCAGAGGCACACCCACCGTCATGCCGCGGCTGCCGATGCGGTATTCGCGAATGGTGGACTCATGGGAGCCGGTTCTTTTCTTGATGATCGAAATGGCCCGGCGAACTTTGCCCAGAGCCTCGAAATAACGCAGCAGGATCACGGTGTCAGCCAGGTAGGTGATGTCGACTGGCGTCTGCATATCGCCCACCAGGCCGTGCTGGGCCACCGTCATAAAGGTCGCGGCACCACGGCGGTTAAGGTATAGCAGCAGTTCATGCATATGCAGGATCAGCGCGTTTTCTTCGGGCATGGCCGCCTGGTAGCCGTTGATACTGTCGATGACCACGGTCTTGATACCGCGCTCATCCACGCAGCGGCGAACCCGGTGGGAAAATTCGCCGGGGGAGAGTTCGGCCGCGTCGACCTGTTCGATCAGCAGGTTTCCGGTGTCCCGTAAGGCGGCGAGGTCGATGCCCATGTTCTTCATGCGCTCGAACAGCAGGCCCAGCTCTTCATCGAAGATGAACAGCGCAGCCTTTTCGCCACGGGCCACGGCGGCGGCGGCGAAGATCATCGAGATCAAAGACTTGCCGGTACCGGCCGGGCCGAGAATCAGGCTGCTGGAGCCGGTCTCGATCCCCCCGCCGAGCAGAGAATCCAACTCCTCGATACCGCTGCTCAAGGTTTGACGGTTGTAACCGCCGCGATGTTCGGCCGCCACCAGGCGCGGGAATACGTGAATGCCGTCGCCCATGATGGTGAAGTCGTGGAAGCCGCCACGGTATTTCTGGCCCCGGTACTTGACCACACGGATACGCCGACGCTCGGCGCCATAGTTGGGCGTCAGCTCCTCCAGGCGAATCACCCCGTGCGCAACGCTGTGCACGGTCTTATCCAGGGATTCGGTGGTCAAGTCATCCAGCAGTAACACGGTGGCGTCATAACGCACGAAGTAGTGCTTGATCGCCAGGATCTGCCGGCGATAGCGCAACGAGCTTTGCGCCAGAAGGCGGATCTCAGACAGGCTGTCGACCACCACGCGGGTCGGCTTGACCCGCTCTACCACTTCAAAGATCTGGCGGGTGGCTTCACCCAGCTCCAGGTCGGAGGAGTACAGCAGGCTTTGCTGGTGATCGGCGTTGAGCAGGCTTTCCGGTGGGGTCAGCTCGAAGATATGAATATGCTCATCCAAGTCCCAGCCGTGGGATTTGGCACCCTGGCGCAGTTCGTGCTCGGTTTCGGACAGGGTGATATATAAGCAACGTTCGCCGTTCTGCGCACCGGCCCGCAGAAAATGCAGGGCCACGGTGGTTTTACCGGTGCCGGGTTCGCCCTCAAGCAAAAACACGTGGCTGCGCGATAGCCCGCCGGCAAGAATGTCATCAAGACCTTCGATGCCGGTGGCCGCCTTTTCACTCAACAGCTGATTGGATGTACTCAAGAAGTGCCCTCAGGTCACGTACAAGTAGAGGGGCGCGCCGACTCGGACGCGCCATATTCACTTGACCGTAGTGGCACGTAGCGGTTCAACGTTTTGTAAGAATTACAGGCCCTGCTGTAACGCCGGATCATCCGGGTTCTGTTGCTCCAGTTGGGCGAGCAGCACCTGAACGTTCTGCAACTGCCCGGTCTCTTTCCAGTAATTGACCAGCAACACGCGGGCTTTGCGATTGGCGGGATGCCGCTGGACGATTTCTTCCAGCTGGCGCTGGGCCGCCTCTACTTCGTCCTGGGCGTGCAGGGTGGTGGCCAGGTCATAGCGATAATCCGGGTTGTCTGGCGCAAGCTCCACCGCCTTGGACAGGCCGAGCAGGGCGTAGGGGCGCTCGCCATGGTGCAACAGCCACATGCCCAAGGCGTGTTGCAGGTAGGCCGACTCCGGATGCGACGCCAGTTGCCGGGCCAGCAGTTGGCGCGACTCGTCGGTCTTGCCTTGCTTGTCCAGCAGTTCGATTTGCGATACCACCGCTTGCAGGTTGTCCGGCTGCAAGCGCATTGCCTGCTCCAGGGCGTTTTGCGCCTCCGGCAGCAGGGCGCTGTGGATGTACAGGCGCGCCAATTGAATCCAGCCTTCAGCGGTTTCGGGCTGGGCCTTGAGCGTTGTCACGAATTCATCGAGCACCTGCTGCAGTGGGCCAAAGTACAAACCCAGTGTATCGGGCGACAGGCCCAGCAAGGCGTTGGCGGCGGCAAAGCGCACCGATTGTTCCGGATCGTCCAGCACCGGGCCGAGCAGTAAGGTGCGCTGGCCAGTGGGCACTAGGCCGACGATGCTGTGAATAGCGGCTTCGCGCACCAGCGCCGACTCATTGGCGAGGTCTTTATCGGCCAGCTTCAGCGCCTGGGGGCTGGGGTAATTGGGCAGCTCAGCATGCAAGGCGGCGCGGCGCTCCGGCGACAGGTCCGGCCGGCCCAGCTGTTGGTACAACACACGTGCGGCGCCGGGCTCGCCGTTATGCGCCTGCTTCAAAGCCTTGGAATAGCCATGGGCGATGGCTGGGGGTACGGCCACTGCAGGGGTGCGGGAGAAAAACCAGGTGATCAGTACGATCAACAACAGGGCGCACAGGCCGATGATGGAGTAACGGCGTGACTTTGACATGCAGGCGTCCGAAAGCTTGGGCAGCAAAGTTCCAAGCTTCGGTCAGTGCGAGGCGAGTGTCAAACCCGCGTCAGGTCAGCACGTAGTCCGCAGGCTCCAACGCAGGCGGCAGGTTGACTTCGCCAAGGGCGGCGAGGATCTCGCGCTCCAATGTCCGCAGGATAGCGTCACACGGCAAGTCGTTTTCGTCGAAGCCGAAAGGGTCCTCCAATTCGTCGCCAATCGCATCCAGGCCAAAGAAGGTGTAGCTGACAATCGCGGTGAACACTGGCGTCAACCAGCCAAGTGGCTCGGCCATGGCGAATGGCAGCAAGATGCAGAACAGGTAAATGGTGCGGTGCAACAGCAGGGTGTAGGGAAAGGGCAGTGGCGTGGTCTTGATGCGCTCGCATGCCGCTTGCACCTGGCTCAGGCTGACCAGCCGGGCTTCCAGTTGGGTGTAGCGCCATTCGCTGATCACGCCCTGTTGTGCCAAGACCGAAAAGCGCGCACCGACCGTTTGCAGCACGCTGTCCGGCAGGTTGGGGTGGCCCGCTGGCACGCTGATCCAGGGGTGTATCGCCCGGGCTTGATCTTCATGGCGCAAATGCGCGACCAAGCCATGGGCAAAACCGCACAGGCCACGCAACAGGCTGGCACGCTCGGCGCTGTCGCCCAGCATCTGGGTCTCGCGAATCAGCGAGCGCACGTCAATGACCATTTGCCCCAGTTGCTTACGCCCCTCCCACCAACGGTCGTAGCAGGCGTTGTTGCGAAAACTCATGAAGATCGACAGTGACAGGCCCAACAAGGTGAAGGGCGTAGCGTTGACCTTGGAAAAATAGGCGGGGTGCAGGGTTTCCACCAGCACGATGACCGAGGCCAGCAGCGTGACCAGCAGGCTGCGCCAGGCAATGCGCTTGGCAATGGAGCCCTTGAGGGAGAACAGGATACCCAGGACGTTGGGTTTGGGGCGAACGATCATGGCGGGCTTCTGTGGCGGTGCAGATCATCAGGGTAGAAGCTGGCACCCGGAGCGTCCAATCACTTGGATCGACCGCCTGATCAGTCGACTCAATGACTCTTTGTAGGAGCGAGCTTGCTCGCGAAAAACGTCAACAATAACGCGCGCATCCTGATTAAACGCGGCGCCTGTGAGTTTTTCGCGAGCAAGCTCGCTCCTACAGATAGCCATGGCCAAACCAGTCAGCCAAGTTGAAGGCTTTGACCATTGCTGCTACGCCGCTCTGGAGCGACTATTTCAGCGCTTTTTTCGAGTTGTAAACGTCCTGAAAATAAAAACACAGAAGGATAGGAAGCGATGCGTGAGTATTTGGCTGCCACCACCGAGTTTGATTACCAGCACACCGTCGACGCCGCACTGGCCGGCAATCTGCAAGCGCTCAATGCCTGTGTGGAGTGTTGTGACCGTCACGCGCTGCCGGGGCGAATCGCGTTGTTCTGGGAAGGCAAGGACGGGCGTAGCGCCACCTCGACCTTTACCGAATTGCAGGAGCAGGCCGCACGTTTCGCCAACTTCCTGCTGGCCCAGGGCGTCAAGCGCGGTGACAAGGTGGCGGGCCTGCTGCCGCGTACCGCCGAATTGCTGGTGGTGGTGTTAGCAACCTGGCGCATCGGCGCGGTCTATCAGCCACTGTTTACCGCGTTCGGTCCCAAGGCGATTGAACACCGCTTGAACAGCTCCGGCGCAGCGCTGGTGGTCACCGATGCGGTGAACCGCCCCAAGCTGGCGGAAGTCGCCGACTGCCCGACCATCGTCACGGTCGCCGGGGCCAAGGGTGAAGGCATCGTGCGTGGCGATTACAGCTTCTGGGCCGAACTGCCCAATTACGCTTCTCACTGCGAGCCGGTGCTGCTGGGCGCAGAGGAGCCGTTTCTGCTGATGTTCACCTCGGGCACCACCGGCCCGTCCAAGGCGCTATCGGTGCCGCTCAAGGCCATCGTCGCGTTCCAGGGCTACATGCGCGACGCCGTGGACTTGCGCCCCGAGGACGCGTTCTGGAACGTTGCCGACCCGGGCTGGGCCTATGGCATCTATTTCGGCGTGACCGGGCCGTTGTCCATGGGGCACCCGATCACCTTCTACGATGGCCCGTTCACCCTGGAAAGCACCTGCCGGGTGATCAATAAATACTCAATCACCAACCTGACCGGTTCGCCCACGGCGTATCGCCTGCTGATTGCCGGTGGCGAACAGTTCGCGCGTTCGATCAAGGGCAAGCTGCGCATCGTCAGCAGCGCCGGCGAGCCGTTGAACCCGGAGGTGATCCGCTGGTTCGCAGACAACCTGGGCGTGACCATCCACGACCATTACGGCCAGACCGAGCTGGGCATGGTGCTGTGCAACCACCACGGCCTGGTGCATCCGGTGCATGTCGGCTCGGCGGGTTTTGCCTCGCCGGGGCATCGCATCGTGGTGCTGGATGACAACCATCAGGAGCTGCCGGCCGGCCAGCCCGGCATCCTGGCCATCGACCGCGAGCAATCGCCTATGTGCTGGTTTGCCGGGTACGACGGCGTGAAAACCAAGGCCTTTGTCGGCAAGTACTACCTCAGCGGCGACACCGTGGAGCTGAACCCGGACGGCAGCATCAGCTTTGTCGGGCGCAGCGACGACGTGATCACTACATCCGGCTATCGGGTGGGCCCTTTTGATGTGGAAAGCGCGCTGGTCGAACACCCGGCGGTGGTCGAGGCTGCCGTGGTCGGCAAGCCTTGCCCGGAGCGCACCGAATTGGTCAAAGCCTTTGTGGTGATCAGCGAGCAATACCGTGCCACCCCGGAGCTGGCTGAAGAACTGCGCCTGCACGTGCGCCAGCGCCTGGCCGCCCATGCATACCCACGGGAAATCGAATTTGTCAGCGACTTGCCCAAGACCCCGAGCGGCAAGCTGCAACGCTTTATTTTGCGCAATCAGGAAATAGCCAAGGCCCAGGCGGCCGTGGCTTGACCCTTTTAAAAGGAAACAACGATGCAGATTGAAAACAAGGTATTCCTGGTCAGCGGCGGCGCGTCGGGCCTCGGCGCGGCCACCGCTGAAATGCTGGTCGCCGCAGGTGCCAAGGTGATGCTGGTGGACTTGAACGCCGACGCCGTGGCCGCCAAGGCCGAGCAACTGGGCGACAACGCCCGCAGTGCCGTAGCAGACATCAGCCAGGAAGCTGCTGCAGAAGCGGCGGTGAAGGCAGCGGTCGAGGCCTTTGGGGGCTTGCATGGCCTGGTCAACTGTGCGGGTGTGGTGCGCGGCGAGAAGATCCTCGGCAAGAATGGCCCGCATGGCCTGGCAAACTTCGCGCAGGTGATCAATGTCAACCTGATCGGCAGCTTCAACCTGCTGCGCCTGGCCGCAGCGGCTATCGCGGAAACCGAGGCGAATGCCGATGGCGAGCGCGGCGTGATCATCAATACCGCCTCAGTGGCGGCGTTCGATGGGCAGATCGGTCAGGCTGCGTATGCCGCCTCCAAGGGCGCGATCGCCAGCCTCACCTTGCCTGCCGCACGGGAACTGGCGCGCTTTGGTATCCGCGTGATGACCATCGCACCGGGCATTTTCGAAACCCCAATGATGGCCGGCATGACCCCAGAGGTGCGTGAGTCCCTGGCTGCCGGCGTGCCGTTCCCGCCACGCCTGGGCAAACCCGCCGAATATGCCGCGCTGGTACGCCACATCATTGAAAACAGCATGCTCAATGGCGAAGTGATCCGTCTCGACGGTGCCTTGCGCATGGCTGCCAAATAAGGAGCAATGGCTATGAACGACCCTATTGTGATTGTCAGCGCCGTGCGCACGCCCATGGGCGGGTTTCAGGGCGACCTCAAAAGCCTGACCGCGCCGCAACTTGGCGCTGCCGCCATTCGTGCGGCGGTCGAGCGTGCCGGTATCGCCACCGATGCCGTCGACGAAGTGCTGTTTGGCTGCGTGCTGCCCGCCGGGCTTGGACAAGCGCCTGCTCGCCAAGCTGCCTTGGGTGCCGGGTTGGACAAGGGCACGCGCTGCACCACCCTCAACAAGATGTGCGGCTCCGGCATGGAAGCGACGATCCTGGCCCACGACTCGCTGCGCGCTGGCAGCGTCGATGTGGTGATCGCCGGCGGCATGGAAAGCATGTCCAACGCCCCGTACCTGCTGGACCGGGCGCGCAGCGGCTACCGCATGGGCCACGGCAAGGTGCTGGACCATATGTTCCTCGACGGCCTCGAAGATGCCTACGACAAGGGGCGCCTGATGGGCACCTTTGCCGAGGACTGCGCCGAGCACAATGGTTTTACCCGTGAGGCCCAGGACGCGTTTGCCATCGCTTCCCTGACCCGCGCACAAGAGGCCATCACCCACGGCAGCTTTGCCAGTGAAATCGTCCCGGTGCAGGTCACCGTGGGCAAGGAACAAAAAACCATCCTCCATGATGAGCAACCGCCAAAAGCCAAGCTGGACAAGATTGCCAGCCTGAAACCGGCGTTCCGTGACGGCGGTACGGTGACAGCGGCCAACTCCAGCTCCATCTCCGATGGCGCCGCGGCGTTGTTGCTGATGCGTGAGTCCGAGGCGCTCAAGCGCGGCCTCAAGCCCTTGGCAGTCATTCACGGGCACGCCGCGTTTGCCGATGAGCCGGGGCTGTTTCCGGTGGCGCCGGTAGGAGCGATCCGCAAGCTGATGAGCAAGACCGGCTGGAGCCTGGACGAGGTGGACCTGTTCGAAATCAACGAGGCCTTCGCCGTGGTCAGCCTGGTGACGATGAGCAAGCTGGAGATTCCCCACGACAAGGTCAACGTGCACGGCGGCGCCTGTGCATTGGGCCACCCCATTGGTGCCTCTGGCGCACGTATCCTGGTGACGTTGCTCGCGGCCCTGCGCCAGAAGGGGCTCAAGCGTGGCGTCGCAGCCATTTGCATTGGCGGCGGTGAAGCCACGGCCATGGCCGTTGAATGCCTGTATTGAGGATGACCTATGTTGCCCAATGACGAACAACTGCAGATCAGCGACGCCGCCCGGCAATTTGCCCAGGAACGTTTGAAACCCTTCGCCGCCGAGTGGGACCGCGAGCATCGCTTTCCCAAGGAAGCCATCGCGGAAATGGCCGAACTGGGCTTTTTCGGCATGCTGGTGCCAGAACAGTGGGGCGGTTGCGACACCGGCTACCTGGCCTACGCCATGGCCCTGGAAGAGATCGCCGCGGGCGACGGTGCCTGCTCCACGATCATGAGCGTGCACAACTCGGTGGGTTGCGTGCCGATCCTCAAGTTTGGCAATGATCAGCACAAAGAGCAGTTCCTCACGCCCCTGGCCAGCGGCGCCATGCTGGGTGCTTTTGCGCTGACCGAACCCCAGGCCGGCTCCGATGCCAGCAGCCTGAAAACCCGTGCGCGCCTTGAAGGCGACCACTATGTGCTCAATGGCTGTAAACAGTTCATCACCTCCGGGCAAAACGCCGGGATTGTGATTGTGTTTGCGGTCACCGACCCCGCTGCGGGTAAACGTGGGATCAGCGCGTTTATCGTGCCCACCGATTCGCCGGGTTATACCGTGGCGCGGGTGGAAGACAAGCTGGGGCAGCATGCCTCGGACACCTGCCAGATTCTGTTTGAAGACGTGAAAGTGCCGGTGGCCAACCGCCTGGGCGAGGAGGGCGAAGGCTACAAAATCGCCCTGGCCAACCTGGAAGGCGGCCGCGTGGGCATTGCCTCCCAGTCGGTGGGCATGGCCCGCGCCGCCTTCGAAGCGGCCCGCGACTATGCCCGTGAGCGTGAAAGCTTTGGCAAGCCGTTGATCGAACACCAGGCCGTCGCCTTTCGCCTGGCCGACATGGCCACCCAGATCGCCGTCGCCCGGCAGATGGTGCATTACGCCGCCGCCCTGCGTGACAGCGGCAAGCCAGCGCTGGTGGAAGCGTCCATGGCCAAGCTGTTTGCCTCGGAAATGGCCGAGAAAGTCTGCTCAGCCGCCTTGCAAACCCTGGGCGGTTACGGTTACCTGAACGACTTCCCCCTGGAGCGGATCTACCGCGATGTGCGGGTCTGCCAGATTTACGAAGGCACCAGCGATATTCAACGCATGGTCATCTCACGCAATCTTTAAGGAGCCGATACATGAGTTACGAAACCATCCTGCTTGACGTCCAGGGCCGTGTCGGGCTGATCACGCTTAACCGCCCCAACGCGCTGAACGCCCTGAATGCACAACTGGTCAGCGAGCTGAACCAGGCGCTGGACAGCCTGGAAGCCAATCCTGAAATTGGCTGCATCGTGCTGACCGGCTCGAAAAAGGCCTTCGCGGCCGGTGCCGATATCAAGGAAATGGCCGAGCTGACCTACCCGCAGATCTATATGGACGATCTGTTCAGCGACAGCGACCGCGTGGCCAACCGTCGCAAGCCGATCATTGCCGCCGTGAATGGTTTCGCCCTGGGCGGCGGCTGTGAACTGGCCTTGATGTGTGACTTTATCCTTGCCGGCGACACCGCCAAGTTTGGCCAGCCGGAAATCAACTTGGGCGTGCTGCCGGGCATGGGCGGCACCCAGCGCCTGACCCGTGCGGTGGGCAAAGCCAAGGCCATGGAGATGTGCCTGACCGGGCGTTTTATCGACGCGGTGGAGGCCGAGCGCTGCGGGGTTGTGGCGCGCATCGTGCCCGCCGATGAACTGCTGGAGGAAGCGCTGAAGGTGGCTACCCTGATCGCCGGTAAATCTGTGCCGATCAGCATGATGGTCAAGGAAAGTGTGAACCGTGCGTTTGAAGTCAGCCTGTCCGAAGGCGTACGTTTTGAGCGTCGGGTGTTTCATGCGGCGTTTGCGACCCAGGACCAGAAGGAAGGCATGGCCGCGTTTGTGGCCAAGCGGGCGCCGGAATTCAAGGATAAGTAAGCCTGATGGGTGTGTGGCCTGCCAGCCGACACCTACCTGACACCCCAACGATCCAACTGTGGGAGCTGGCTTGCCTGCGATGGCGGCCTCCCAGCCGGCGCCTATCTACCTGATCCCCTGCGGTCAAACTTGTGGGAGCGGGCTTGCTCGCGAAGGCGGCCTAGCAGTCAACGCAGTTGGATTGTGTACATATCCATTGCTGCGGTAACGGCCGCTTAGGGTTCCGCCCTGACGGCGGCTCACTTTGCAAAAGCGGCAAAGTAAGCAAAACGCTCTTGCCCCACCACTCGGCACCTCGCTTAGGCTCGGTGTGCCCGTAATTCGTCAGTGATTTGGGGGGCCGCCGCCACGCGCCATCCATGGCGCGGGGCGGCTAAACCGGCATCCCTGCCGGTTTACCCCCCAAATCCCTGTCGAATTCCGGCCAGCGTGGTTTAACGGGGCGCCTAAGATCAAGATCAAAAGCAGATCAAGAGCAAGATCAAGAGCGGCTCGCTTCGCATCGTGGTTACCGTTGATCGGTAGTCTGATGTACTGAGGTGTCTGCATCGCAGGCAAGCCAGCTCCCACAGGGTTTTGTGTGGTGTCCGTTAGAGCTGGTAGTTTTTCAACTCCCTGGCAATCACCATCCGCTGAATCTCGCTGGTGCCTTCGTAAATCTGCGTGATCCGTGCATCCCGGTAGTAGCGCTCCACCGGGTAATCCTCCAGGTACCCATAGCCACCATGGATCTGCATTGCCTTGGAGCAGACCCGTTCGGCCATTTCCGAGGCGAACAGCTTGGCCTGGGAGGCTTCGGACAGGCACGGTTTGCCGGCAGTGCGCAGGCGCGCAGCATGGAGGATCAGCAGGCGCGCAGCGTTGAGCTGGGTTTGCATGTCGGCCAGCAGGTTGGCCACGCTCTGGTGTTCGATGATCGCCTTGTCGAACTGCACCCGATCACGGGCGTAGGCCAGCGCGGCTTCAAACGCGGCGCGGGCAATGCCCAGGGCCTGGGCGGCGATGCCGATGCGTCCGCCTTCGAGGTTGGAGAGGGCGATGGCCAGGCCCTTGCCGCGCTCACCCAGCAGGTTGGCTTCGGGAACCTTGCATTGGTTGAGCGTGACGGCGCAGGTGTCTGACGCACGAATACCCATCTTGTGCTCGGTGCGGTCGACCACGAAACCTGGGGTATCGGTGGGCACCAGGAACGCCGAAATGCCTTTCTTGCCCAGTTCCGGGTCGGTCACGGCGAACACGATGGCCAGCTTGGCGCGCTTGCCGTTGCTAACGAACTGCTTGGCGCCATTGATGACCCATTGCCCGTCACGCAACTCGGCACGGGTGCGCAGGTTATGGGCTTCGGAACCGGCCTGGGGTTCTGTCAGGCAGAAGCAACCGATGGCCTGGCCACTGGCGAGTTCGGCCAGCCAGGTGTTTTTCTGTTCGGTTGTGCCGTAGTTGAGGATCGGCCCGCAACCCACTGAATTATGGATACTCATCAGCGCGCCCGTAGCAGCGTCACCGGCGGAGATTTCCTCCACGGCCAGGGCATAGGCGACGTAATCGACATAGGTGCCGCCCCATTCTTCCGGTACCACCATCCCCAGCAGGCCCAGCTCGCCCATCTTCGCCACCAGGGCGTCGTCGATCCAGCCGGCTTTCTCCCAGGCTTGGGCATGGGGGGCGATTTCGCCACGGGCAAAATCCCGCGCCATGTCTCGGATCATCACTTGTTCTTCAGTGTATTCAAGATCTTGCATGGCTTATTTTCCAATCTGCACGAAGTCGCGGAAGAAGCTCTCGACATGGCTGGCATTCAGCGCATGGAGGGTGGGTGGGTTCCACTTCGCAGACTTATCCTTGTCGATGATCAGGGCGCGAACCCCTTCGATCAGGTCGCCGCGTTCAAACCACTGGCGGTCCAGGTGCAGTTCGAGGGCAAAGCACTGTTCCAGTGGCAAGTGGCGACCACGGCGCAGCATCTCCAGCGTCACGGCCATGGCCAGGGGCGAGCGGGTGTGCATGAGGTTGGCGGTGGTCAGCGCCCAGTCGTGGCTATCGGCCACGGTGACTTGTTGCAGTTGCTCGACGATGCTGGGCACGTCCGGCAACCCGAAGAAATGGTCAATGGCCGGGCGCAATGCCGCCAACGGGGCGTCGGGCAATTGCTGCACGGCGAGCTTGGCGAGTGCGCCTTGCAAGTCCTTGAGCGGCGAGTCGTGCCATTGCAGGCCGTCGAGTTTCTGGTCCAGCTCAACCAGCTTGGCGCTGTCGATGTACCAGTCTGCCAGCCCGCAATACAAGGCATCCGCCGCGCGAATCTGCACCCCGGTCACCCCAAGGTAGGTGCCCAGCTCGCCAGCAATACGCGAGAGAAAATAGCTGCCACCTACATCCGGGAAGTACCCGATGGCCACTTCCGGCATCGCCAGGCGGCTGCGTTCGGTGACCACCCGCAGGTCCGCGCCTTGCACCAGGCCCATGCCACCGCCGAGGACGAAGCCGTCCATCAACGCCAGTACGGGTTTACGGTAGTGGTGGATGGCCAGGTCGAGGGCATATTCCTCGACGAAGAAATCCTGGTGGAGGGTGTCGCCTTGCTTGAAGCTGTCGTACAACGAACGGATGTCGCCGCCGGCGCAAAAGGCTTTTTCACCGGCGCCGCGCAGTACCACGGCGTAGATCTCGGGGTCATCGGCCCAGGCCTGCAAGTGCGCGGCCAACTGGCGGACCATGTCCAGGGTGATGGCATTCAGGCCGGCGGGACGATTGAGGGTGAGGTGGCCGATATGGTTGCGCACGTTTGCCAGGACAGCGTCCTGCTGGACCTCGGCGTGGCTTGCTTGGGATGAAACCTGAGCAGTCATCTCTAACTCCCTGCTTTTATTGTCTTTATCAAGATGTTCGCGGGTGAACTCTCACGTGATCGTACCAGTGCAAATTTGCCCCGTACAACCCGGAATCGTGCAGGTCGTTGTTGCATTTATGCAGTGTCGGTCAAACCACCCGGCTGGCCAGAACCTCGCCGATACTGCGACGCCGGGCATGGCCCTCGGCGGCGTGGATCAGTTGCTCCAGCTCTGTCGGTTCGACGTCGTAGAACTGTTCCATCTCGGCCAGCGCCAGCTTGAGGTCGGCTGCCGTGATGCTCGGCTCGCTGACGGCGGTGGCAGTGCCCAGGATAACCGGTGCAGGCTCGGCAAGCCCCTTGGGGTAACGCGTGCGCGTGGCATTGTTATAGGCCAGCGCACAGGCGAGCAGGGCGCCAGCGCCGAGCATCACCGGCGCCAGTTCGTACCAGCCAAGGGCGACGGATGCCGGGTCGGCCAGCACCAGGGTCATGGCCAAGCCGCCGGCCGGCGGGTGCAGGCAGCGTAGCCAGCAGATGAGGACCACTGTCATGCCCGCCGCCAGGCACGCGCTGCCCAAGGTGCGCCCCAGGACGCGGGCGACCAGCAGCGCCAAGACGCCTGCACACAGGTAACTGCCGATGATCGACCAGGGTTGGGCCAGCGCGCCCGATGACACGGCAAACAACAGCACCGCCGAGGCGCCAAGAGGGCCGAGCAGGTGCAGGGCCACCTCCATGCCGAATACTTGGGCACACGCCCAGACACTCAATAGCGTGCCCAGGGCCATGCCGATGGCTGCACGGCTCCATTCGGCGGGACGGGTGTTGATTGCAGCGGGTAACCAGCGAGCGAGCATTGAAAGACGGTCCATAAACGGCGGGCGAAAAAAAAGGCCTGCCTGGTTTCCCGGAACAGCCCTTTGAAGGTTCCAACATTGGGGGAAGGAACCTGTGCAGTGTGCCGCGCTTGATTCAGTGGCGCTACTGCATATTAATGAATGTTAAATGCAAAACAAATGCAGTTAAACGGCGTCGCCGTAGGTGATCGGCCCGGTGGCTGTGGCCGTTGTTGGGTTGATCTTGCCCAGCACGCGACTGTGGGTTTCTTCATTGAACAGGCGCTCTTGCAGGTCTTCGCGCAGCCTGGGATCGTCGGCCAGCGGCCCCTTCAACGCCACCAGTGCGTCACGCAACGCCATCAAACGATCCAGCCTGGGTAAAGGTACGGTTAACAGGTCATCTCGCACGGCATTGTCCTCTCAATGAAGTAAGCCATCGCGCGCGGGCAGCCTACAACGTCCTTGTTGTTGTGAAGTGCCCTGACCCAAGCGTTACAGGTTGGTCCTGACGGTCGGGTGGTAGATAGTGAGTGCACGTGGCAGCGAGTCTACAGTTGGGCTCCGAGCACCGGAAGGGAAAGTGCACCAGCCATTACGCAAACAAATGTAGGCACTTTCTTGGTACCTATGATGAAAGCCGCCCACTCGTGGAAGAGTGGGCGCTCTTTCTTACAATGCAGCCGGAAAAGCACTCAGGGCGTCGAGGTTTTTGCCAAATGCAGCAACACATAGGGGTTTTTGTCGAACGCTGCCGTGAGCGTCGGCGTGATTGAGCGCAGGCGCGGATCGTCCAGCGCCTGGAAGTCGGTCTGGCTCATCACTATCCATGCCGGCGCCTGGACCGGTTTCAATTCGGCGGGCAATTGAGTAAACAACGGCACCTTGTCGCAATCGAAGTTGACCATGAACTTGATGGCTTTCGCGTCTTTGCCCAGTGCATGCAATACCAGCGGCGCCGGTTGCAGCTGAACTTGCGCCTTGACGGCGAGGCTGAAGGTGCGAGTGTCGTACACCTGACGTTCCAGGGGTTCGACCACCATGATGTAGGTGCTCCACAGGGCGAGCACGGCGGCCAGGGCGGGGCCGTAGGTGCGCATCCGCGAGCGGACCAATACCAGCAGGGCCAGCACCTGCAGCACGCCAAGCACGACGAAGATGAGCGCAAGGTCGGCCAGCGGCTCCGGGTAGTGCCGTCGCGCCACCACCAGGCCAATGACCAGCAACGCTGGCAACAGCGTCCAGATGCCCAGCATCAAGGCGCGCAGCCAGGCAAACAGTCGCCCTTGCGTGACCTGGAAGGGGTACGCGGCAATGATCGCGGCCATCGGCAACATCGGCAGGATATAACGCGCTTTCTTGGCTTGGGGTACCGACAGGCCCAACATCACCAGCACACCCGCTGCCGCGCAATAGAGCACCAGCTTCAACGCTGGGTCCGGCGCACGTCGACCGCCCACCAGCACCGCCAGCAGCACTAACAATGCCAGTGGATAGGCCAGGGCGTAATTGCCCAAAGAGCTGGTGAAGTAATACAGCACGCCGCCGGAGCCTTCGCTGCCATCCATGCGCCCAAGGAACTGCATGCGAATCACGTCATGCATGAAGTCTTCACCACCGCTGAGCTTGGCCAGCAGCAGCAACAGGCCGACGCACGCCGCCAGCAGCGCCAGTGCCAGCAGGCCGAAGCTGAACAGCTGGCGCCACTGGCGGTTGATCAGGTAGTAGCTGCACAACACGCCCGTGGGGATCACCAGGCCAATCGGGCCACGAATGGCAAACCCCAGCAGCAACAGCAAAAATACCCAATGCAGGCGTTTGGCGGCGGCGAAATGGTCATAGGCATAGCCCAGGTAGAACACCGCCAACGCCACGGCGGCGAGCATCTGATCCAGGGAGACTGCGCGGGTTTCGCTGACAAACGTACTGCTGAGCAGCAGCATCGCAATGCTCAGCAGGCCCCAACGTGGCGAGTAGGGCGCGGTGAGGCGATAGACCAGCACCACGATCAGCGCCGACGCCACCGCCGTGGGCAGCCACGCCGTCAGGCTGGTGACCTGGCCCAAGGGCAACGACAGCAGCCACGTCAGCAGGGTCGACGTCGCCAGGTAATCGGCATACGGCTGGCCATAGGTGGTGGGGAAGAAGCTGGGCCCATGGCGCAACATTTCCTGGGCAAACACCACGAAGCGCGAATCAAAACCGATGATCGCCTGGTGCCAGTTGCCGGCGATAAACAGCACCAGCGCCAAGAGTCCAAGCCCCAGCGACTGGTGACGGATCGTTGCACGCTGCGCGGACGGTAAGGCGATGTTCACCTAGCAAGCGTCCTTGACCTGTTCCACCCAGTTTTGCTGGGGGATCGGTAACTCGCAGGAGTCGCCGCGGCCGATGGGGAAGTACTTGAAGCCTTTGCGCGCCAGGCGCTCGCCGTCGTACAGGTTACGGCCGTCGAAGATCACCGGGTTTTTCAGGCGCTGGTGAATCAGGTCAAAGTCCGGTGCCTTGAATTGCTGCCACTCGGTGCACACGATCAACGCATCGGCGCCGCCCAAGGTGGACTCCGGGGTGCCCATCAGCATCAGGCGCGGGTCGTCCCCGTAGATGCGTTGGGTTTCCTGCATGGCTTCCGGGTCGAACGCACGCACATTGGCGCCAGCGGCCCACAGCGCTTCCATCAGCACACGGCTGGGGGCGTCACGCATGTCATCGGTGTTGGGCTTGAAGGCCAGGCCCCACAGAGCGAACGTCTTGCCCTTGAGGTTGCCCTGGAAGAACGCGTTGATGCGCTCGAACAGCTTGCTCTTCTGGCGCTGGTTGATGGCTTCCACGGCTTCGAGCAGGTCGCTGGAGCAGTTGGCCTGCTTGGCACTGTGGATCAGGGCGCGCATGTCTTTGGGGAAGCACGAGCCGCCATAACCGCAGCCGGGGTAGATAAAGTGGTAGCCGATGCGCGAGTCGGCACCGATGCCCAGGCGCACCGACTCAATGTCGGCGCCCAGGTGTTCGGCCAGCTCGGCGATCTGGTTGATGAAGCTGATCTTGGTGGCCAGCATGCAGTTGGCGGCGTATTTGGTCAGTTCGGCGCTGCGCAGGTCCATGAAGATGATGCGGTCGTGGTTGCGGTTGAACGGCGCGTACAGGTCGCGCATCACGTCACGTACTTCTTCACGTTCACAGCCGATGATGATCCGGTCCGGGCGGCGGCAGTCGGCAACGGCGGAGCCTTCCTTGAGGAACTCCGGGTTGGAGACGATATCGAACTGCAGCTCACGGCCGGCGGCGCGCAGGTTATTGAGGATGTGGTCGCGCAATGTGTCGCCGGTGCCGACCGGTACCGTGGATTTCTCCACCAGGATCACCGGTGCCACGCGGTGGCGGGCAACCGCATCACCCACCGACAGTACGTATTTCAGGTCGGCCGAACCGTCTTCATCCGACGGCGTGCCCACAGCGATAAACAGCACTTCGCCGTGTTCGACGGCGAGTTTTTCGTCGTGGGTAAAGCGCAGGCGCCCGCTTTCCAGGTTGTCCTTGACCATGGCTGCCAGGCCCGGCTCGAAGATGGTCACATGACCTTTCTGCAGCGATTCGACCTTGTGCTTGTCAACGTCCATGCAAATGACATCGTGACCGACTTCGGCTAATACAGTGGCCTGGACCAGACCAACGTAACCACTACCAAATACACTGATTTTCATGGGGTATTCCTGGGACTTGAGGTGCTAGCACGACGAGAGTTGATAACCAGTACACCGAGGATGACCAAGGCCACCCCCAGGGTTTTTGAAAGCGAAAAATTTTCGTTGAACACTGGCAGGCTGGCGGCCAGCAAATACACCAGCGCGTAACTGATGCTGAGCAGCGAATAGGCGCGGCCCAGGGGTAAGTGCTTCAGTGCGCCGAGCCAGCACAGCATCGACAGCGCATAGGCGACGATCGCCAGGATCACCACGCCCAGGGCGCCCAGGTCGATGCTGTTATCCGTGAAGGCGGCCAGCCATTCAGAGGGGAGCGGCAGGCGCGTCATACTCCAGCGCATGCCCAGTTGGGCACCACTCACCAGGGCGACACTGCCCAGGGCCAGGGCGAAACCCCGCACGCGACTCATACCTGACGCCCCAGCAAGACCACGCCGGCAATCACCAGCCCCACACCCAGCCAGTGACGGCCATCAATGGGCTCGTGGAACACAAAGCGCGCCATCAGCGTGACCAGCACAAAATTCAGGCTGAGCATGGGGTAGGCAATGCCCACTTCCAGGCGCTGCAACACCAGCAGCCACACCAGCAAGCCCAGGCCCAGGCACACCAGCGCCGACCACAACCACGGCGAGCGCAGTTTCAATGCCCAGCCATCCGGCACGCCGCGCCAGCTTTCCACAGCAAACTTTTGCGAGACCTGGCCCATGCAAGTGAGCAGGCAGGCCGTAAGCAGTAGCAGCAGGGTGATCATGGCGCGACCTGCGGGAAAATCAGGATCACGATCTTGCCTTGCGCATACCGTTTGCCGTCGGTGGGCAGCAGTGCGAGTTCTTCCTTTTCACCGGTGCTATTGACGCGCATCACCACGCCCACCGCGCCGGTACGACGGGTTTCGGCCATCCATGACTGGATGCGGTTACGGTCGACCAGACGCGGCGCCGTGTCCTCGTAAGCCAGGCCGTACTTGACCTCTCCCGAGGTGTTGTACAGCGTGATATCGGGGCGTTTGAGGCGCCAGGACAACGCCGAGGCGGCGCCCAGGTCGTTGCTCAGCAGGGCAACGCTGGGCTGCAACTCGTCGATGTGATCGATGATGAATTGGTCCGGGGTCTTGTTGTAAACCACCGAGTGGGGCAATGCGGCAGGCACCAGCAGCACCAGTAAGCCACTGCCGATCAGCGGCGCGGCCCACAATTTCAGCGGGCGTGCCGCTTGCAGCAGATTGACCACGATCCAACCGAACAAGAAGATGAACACCAGCACCAGGCTGAGGGTTTCCTCACCCGGTTCGTATACCGGCTTCTTCAACTGGAACCAGCTGAGGGCCAGCAATACCAGCACACCGATCGCCAGGTTCAACCAACCATTGATGCGCAGCACGCGGCCGCGGCCTAGAGCCAGTTTGTCGCTCAGGGCCGAGCCCATCAGCAAGGCCAGGGGCAACATGCACGGCATGATGTAGGAGGGCAGCTTGCCTTTGGCCAGGCTGAAAAAGGCCAGGGGCATCAACAACCACAGCAGCAGGAACGCGGTTTTCGGTACTCGCCGTTGCAGCCAGGCCTGCTTGAGCGTGGACGGCAGCAGTGCGACCCACGGCAGTGCGAACCCTACCAACAACGGCAGGTAATACCAGAACGGTTCGGCGTGCTGGGCGTCTTCACCGGCAAAGCGTTGGATGTGCTCGTGCCAGAAGAAGAAATGCCAGTAGTCCGGCTCTTGCAGATGCACAGCTAACGCCCACGGCAGGCTGACGGCAATCGCTACCACCACGGCAACAGGGCCAAACTTGCACAACTCGCCAAAACGTTTTTGCCAGATGGCGTAGGGCAGGGCGACCAGCACCGGCAGCAACCAGGCCAGGAAGCCCTTGGTCATGAAGCCCATGCCGCATGCAAGGCCCAGCAAGGCCCAGGACCACAAGCGCGCACGCCGCGTGGTGCTGTCGAAACAGAACCACAAGGCCACGCCCGTCAGATTGATCCAGAAGGTGAACTGCGGGTCCAGGTTGGCATAGCCGCCCAGCGCGGCCACGCTGACGAAGCTCATGTAGAGCAGCGTGCTGACCAAACTCTTTTGCGGGTCGTTCCACAACCGGCGAGAGACCAGATACACCAGCAGAATGCTCAAACCGGTGCTCAATGCCGAGGCAAACCGCACGCCGAACAGGTTCTGCCCGAAGATCGCCTGGCCCAGCGCGATCATCCAATAGCCTGCGGCTGGCTTCTCGAAGTAGCGAATGCCCATGAAGTGCGGCGCGGCCCACTTGCCGGTCAGCAGCATTTCCTGGCTGATTTGCGCATAGCGGGTTTCATCGGGAATCCACAGGCCATGGGTGGCCAACGGCAGCAGGTAGAACACGGCGAACGCCAGCAGGAGCAGGGGCAAAGCCCAGCGGCGGATCATGCCTGCTGCACTCCCAGCCAACCCTCGCGGCCGCTCAAGGCGCCGCGCACCAGCTGTTGCTGGGGCAGGGTGGTCACATCCGTGGGCAACAGCTCGCCCAAGGTTTTGAACTCGATGCCGCGCTGCCCGGCCTGGGCGAGCAACTGGCGAAAATCATTGGCCATCAGAATCCCTTCTACTTCCGCGTGGATCGTGTAGACGTTCAGCTTTGACGCGTTGAACCGATCAAGAATGAAGCGGTTGAAATCGTTGGCAGCTACCACCGGCCCGACGACTTCGTCGAAGGTCGGCAGGTCTACCGGAATTTGTGGGGTGCCCGCGCTGCCATCGGCCAAGGTTGGTCGAAACAGGCTGGTGCCCCGGCAATCGCTGTTGTAGCGAAAGTTGAAGCCTTGCTTGGCTTGCACCACGCGCTCATCGGCGCGCCAACCGGCGGCCGCTGAACAGTCGATGCGCTCGCCGAGGATGTCGCTCAAGGTGTCTACGCCGCGTCGAATCTGCTCGACCAGCTGTGCCTCGCTCCAACGCCCGGTGTTGGCCTGCCAGCCGTGGTGGTCCCAGGCGTGCAGGCCGACTTCATGCCCGGCGGCCTTGGCCTGGCGCATCAAATGCCCCAGGTCGCGGCCAATCGGCTTGCCTGGCCAGGCGGTGCCGGCCAGCAAGATGTCCCAGCCATACAGGCCGGCAGCGTTGGAGCGCAGCATCTTCCACAGGAACTGCGGGCGGATCAGGCGCCACAAGTGGCGCCCCATGTTGTCCGGCCCGACACTGAAGAAGAACGTCGCCTTGACCCCGGCTTCGGCCAGGGAGTCGAGCAACCGTGGCACACCTTCACGGGTGCCACGGTAGGTGTCGACGTCGATGCGAAGACCTGCCTGCATTACTTTTTATCCGCAATTTCAAGCATGGCTTCACGCAGGAAGAAATCGAGCGTGTTGCCGATGGTTTCGCTCATCTCTACGCTCGGCTCCCAGTTCAGCAGGCGCTTGGCGTTATCGATGCTCGGCTTGCGGTGCGCCACGTCCTGGTAGCCCGTGCCGTAGAACGCCTTGCTCTCGACGTCGCGGAAACCGGCGAACGGCGGGAAGTTGTGGCGCAGTGGGTGAGCCTCGAACTGACGCAGCAGTTCTTCGCCCAACTGGCGAATGCTGGCTTCGTTTTCGGGGTTGCCGATGTTGATGATCTGCCCGTCGCAGACGCCATTGTCGTTATCAATGATGCGCGCCAGGGCTTCGATGCCGTCGGCAATGTCGGTGAAGCAACGCTTCTGCTCACCGCCGTCGAACAGACGGATCGGCGTGCCTTCCACCAGGTTCAGGATCAGCTGGGTAATGGCGCGGGAGCTGCCGATACGCGCCGAGTCCAGGCGGTCCAGGCGCGGGCCCATCCAGTTGAATGGCCGGAACAGGGTGAACTTCAGGCCCTTGTCGCCGTAGGCCCAGATCACGCGGTCCAGCAGTTGCTTGGAGACGGAGTAGATCCAGCGTTGCTTGTTGACCGGGCCCACCACCAGGTTGGAGGTGTCTTCGTCGAAATACTGGTCTTGGCACATGCCATAGACTTCGGAGGTCGACGGGAAAATCACGCGCTTGTTGTACTTGACGCAGTAGCGCACCAGCTTGAGGTTTTCTTCGAAGTCCAGTTCGAACACACGCAGCGGGTTACGGGTGTATTCGATCGGCGTGGCGATGGCCACCAGCGGCAGCACCACGTCGCATTTCTTGATGTGGTATTCGATCCACTCGGTGTGGATGCTGATGTCGCCTTCCACATAATGGAAATTGGGGTGGCTGCGCAGGCGCTCGATGGCGTCGGAGCCGATGTCCAGGCCATAGACTTCGTAGCGGTCGTCACGCAACAGGCGCTCGGACAGGTGGTTACCGATAAAGCCGTTGACGCCCAGGATCAGCACACGGGTACGGCGCGGCTTGCGACCCGACTCGGCGCCGCGCAGTACAGAGCCATCCACCAGGCCTAGTTCATCGGCCAGGGACGGGCCTGCCAGGTACAGGCCGTTTTCGTTGCGCTGGCCGAACTTGACCACCAGGGAATCTTCACCGCAGGCAATGCGCAGCGGGTTGACGCTGATCACACGGCCAGGCGCCAGACCTTCGTTGCCCTTGACCACGTCGGCTTGCCATACGATCAGCTTGTGCTCGCCCACGGCGCAGAAGGCGCCCGGGTACGGCTGGGTCACCGCACGCACCAGGTTGAACAGTTGCTCGGCGGGCTGTTTCCAGTCCAGCTTGCCATCGGCGGCGGTGCGACGACCGAAATAGGTGGCTTTGCTTTCGTCCTGAGCGGTTTCGCTCAGCTTGCCCTGGGCCAGCTGTGGCAGGGCATCACGCAGCAGAGCCGTGGCCGCATCACGCAGCTTGGCGTGCAGGCTCAGGCCGGTATCGCTGCGTTCGATGGCGACAGTCTGCTGGGCCAGGATGGCGCCGGCATCGGCACGCTTGACCATACGATGCAGGGTCACGCCGGTTTCGGTTTCGCCGTTGACCAGCACCCAGTTGGCCGGGGCGCGGCCACGGTACTTAGGCAGCAACGAGCCGTGCAGGTTGAACGCGCCTTTGCGGGCGGTGGCCAACAGCGGTTCGCTCAGCAGGTTGCGGTAGTAGAACGAGAAGATGTACTCCGGGTTCAGCTTGGCAATACGTTCGATCCACAGCGGGTGGTTGGCGTCTTCCGGAGCATGTACCGGGATGCCATTGCGGGCGCAGAGTTGGGCGACGGAACCGTAGAAGTTGTTTTCCTTGGGGTCATCGGCATGGGTGAACACGGCGGCAATGTCGTAACCGGCGCTGAGCAGCGCTTCAATGCCTGCGCAGCCAATATCGTGGTAGGCGAATACAACAGCTTTTGAACTCATGACTGGACCTGATCCGAAGAAGAAGTAGACGTATGGGAAGACACCAGGCCGTCGACCACGACGACTGGAGCCGGTGCTGCCGGTTGGTTGCGCAGCACTTTTTCAATAAAGAAGCGTGGGCGGGCACGTACATCGCTGTACATGCGGCCCAGGTATTCGCCCAGCAGGCCCATGCCGATGAACTGGCCACCGGTGAACACAAACAACACCGCAAACAGCACGAACAGGCCATCACCGGCCCAGTCGGCGCCGAAGGCCAGGCGCATGACGATCAGGGCAAAGGCAAACAGCACGCCCAGTGCCGCCAGGCTGAAACCGACGATGGACAGCAGGCGCAAGGGCGTGGTGGTCATGCAGGTCAGCAGGTCGAACATCAGGCTGATCAGGCGCATGGCGCTGTATTTGGATTCGCCGTGCTCACGTTCGGCGTGGTGCACCAGGATTTCCGTGGTGTGGCGGGCGAAGCCGTTGGCCAGGATCGGGATGAACGTGCTGCGCTCACGGCAGGCGAGCATGGCATCGACGATGGTGCGGCGGTAGGCGCGCAACATGCAGCCGTAGTCGGTCATGGCCACGCCGGTAGAGCGCTGCACGGCAAGGTTGATCAAGCGCGACGGCCAGCGGCGGAAGGCCGAGTCCTGGCGGTTATTACGCACGGTGGCGACCACGTCGTAGCCCAGGGCAGCTTGCTCGACCAGGCGCGGGATCTCTTCCGGCGGGTTCTGCAGGTCGGCGTCGAGGGTGATCACCACTTCGCCACGGCACTGTTCAAAGCCGGCCATGATCGCCGCGTGCTGGCCGTAGTTGCGGTTAAGGATCACCGCTACCACATTGCTGCCGTCTTCTGCGGCGGCGTCTTCGAGCAATTGGGCCGAATTGTCGCGGCTACCGTCATCCACCAGGATGATTTCGTATTCGTAAGCCAGTTGCTTGCAGGCGGCCGTGGTGCGACGCAGCAACTCAGGCAGGCTTTCTTGTTCGTTGTAGACCGGGATAACGATCGACACGCAATGAATAGGGTAGGGTTTCAAAGATTCATGACCTCGGGCTGGAGCAACGTAGAGCGCGAAAACGGCAGTGATTATTGGGCAAAACTACAGCCCGCAGACTACAACACGGAGCTAAAGATGATGCGTTTTCAATAGGTTAGTCGATAATCCACGGATTGCACTTAAGTGTTGCCTACAAGGTTAAGCGCAAAAATGTGCAACGAATATGAAAGGCGGATGAAAAACTCGTTTATTTGACAGGCAGACAGCTAGGGTTCAGCTAAGTAATCAAGGCGTTACATGTAGGCCTCACAGGGCGATATCGGAGCTTCGTGCAAGACGCTTGGTTCAATCTGAGCGAGGCGATTAGCCCAATGTTTGCCCTTCAACAATCTTCTCTGCATTGGCGCTCAAGTGCCGGTAAAGTAAGCCCTCTCTTGCCAGGGTACTCGGATGAATAGCGTGCAGCTTTTTTTACGCGGCCAGTTGCGGCCAGCGCTGATGGGATTGTTGATGACGGTGGCCTGTGTCACCAGCGTGCGGGCTGATCAGGGCGTCGCGCTGACCCCACTGGACCAGGTGCCGGACGGGGTGGAAGTGCGCGGCAAGCAGGTCGCCGCTTATACCTGGGATGACCGCCAGGGCAAAAACCTGTTGGTACTCGCCGAGCAAGTGGGTGAGCGCGATGACGATGGTACCCAGTCGGCCTTTGTCTACGCGGCGCAATACGTGCTGGGAGGCGAGCGCCCCAAGCGCGTGTGGATGCTGTACGACGATGTGCAGCACTGCGAATTCGACGCCGGGCTGCGCTTTGACCGGGCTGCCACCAAGGTCACCGACCTGCTGGGCGACGGCAACACCCAGGCCACGGTCGGTTATTCGCGGGCCTGCACCAGTGACGTCAGCCCCAACGAATTCAAGCTGATCATGCATGTTGGCAAGTCCGAGAAGTATCGTCTGCGCGGCCTCGACCGCGTGGGCGCCAGTTGGTGGGATGAGGACGCCGGCGCCTTGCGCGGTATGCCACTGCCGACTGACTGCAGTGTCGCGGCGCAGCAAGCCTTGGTCAGCCAATACAAGGAGCAGGGCACCGAACTGCCACTGCCGGGCTGCTATGGCGACGAGAAGGACTTTGCCAAGGCGCCGGACAGTTACCTCGCCTTTATGCGCCAGCAGTGGTTCGCGCTGATGCAACAACAGGACGCCGACTGGAGCCAGTCCCAGGCCCAACCCCAGGCCGCCAGCGAGGAGGACGACACCGCCCCGTGATTTTGTGCCAGGGCCGGTCCTGGGTTAGACTCGGCCTTCGCCAATCCACTAAATACATCGACTAATCAAATAGTTGCTCGGTGTATTTAATCCAAAGGCTGATCTACCTTGACCGAGTCCATTTGCAACCCACTGACCCTTTACCTCACCCGCCTGGCGCCTTCCAGCCAACTGACCATGCGCTACGTGCTACAGGATGCCGCCGACCGCCTGGGTTTCGAAGAACACAACCTCGAAGAGATTGACTGGCACCTGCTGCAGCCCGAACACGTTATTGCGCTGGTCGCTGCCTTGCGTGAGGACGGCTTTGCGCCGAACACCTCGTCGCTGTATGTGAATGCGGTGCGCGGGGTGATGAACGAGGCGTGGCGCATGAGCTTGATCAGCCAGGACCACCTGTTGAAGATGCGCTCGGTCAAGGCCACACCCGGCACGCGCCTGGGCCAGGGCCGCAACCTGCGCCGCACCTTGATCCGCGAGATGCTCGACGTCTGCGCCGCCGACCCTCGGCCCCAGGGCCTGCGGGATGCCGCAGTGATCGGCCTGTTATATGGCTCGGGCATGCGCAAGTCGGAGTCGGTCAACCTGGACCTGGCGCAGATCAACTTTGACGAGCGCAGCTTGCGCGTGATCGGCAAGGGCAACAAAGAGTTGGTCAAGTACGCGCCGGACTGGGCGTTTGCCAAACTTCAGGCCTGGCTGGCGTTTCGTCGCGAGCAGCTCAAGGAAGGTGAGCAGGACGACAGCTTCCTGTTCAACCGTATCCGGCGAGGCAGCCATATCACCCGGGAACGCATCACCAAGCATGCGATTTACTACATCGCGCGCCAGCGTGGTGATCAGGTGGGGGTCAAGATCATGCCCCATGATTTCCGTCGTTCGTTTATCACGCGGGTGATCGAGGAGCATGATTTGTCGATTGCGCAGAAGCTGGCGCATCACACCAACATCCAGACCACTGCCAGCTATGACGTGCGCGACGACAATGAGCGGCGGCGGGCGGTGGATCGATTTGATTTGTAGGCTTGTGGATACACCACGATTCAAATGTGGGAGCTGGCTTGCCTGCGAAGAGGGCCTCACAGGCAACCAGAATGTTGAATCTGCCTGCTCCTCTGCTCAGGAGGAAGGCGGGACGCTTGAAACCAGGTGCGCCGGCAAGCGCCGCAACGTCCACAAGGTGGTCAGCATCGCGGCAAGCGCACACAGCGCAATGCCGATCAACATCGGCGCCGGTGTATGGTCGGCAAAGATCCCCACCAAGGTCATCGCCACAGCCGCCGTGACCATCTGGATCGCACCCAGCAGTGCAGACGCAGAACCCGCCACCGCACCATGATCCTCCAGCGACAGTACCCCGGCTGCCGGCAATAGCAGGCCAAGAAAGCCAAAACCGATAAACAACAGCCCCATCATCAAGCCCAGGCTGTCACCCCACAGCGTAGTAGCCGCCAGCAAGCTCATGACCGCCGCCACGCCCACCACCGACCAGCGAATCAGCGGCGCCAGGCCAAAGCGGGCGCTGAGGCGGGCGGTCAATTGGCTCATGGCAAAAAACGAAGCCGCGTTGAGCGCAAAGCACAGGCTGAACTGGGTCGGTGTCAGGCCAAAAAATTCGATGTACACGAAGGGCGCGCTGCCGATGAACACGAAGAAAGTGGCCAGGCCAAACCCGCACACCACCGACAAACCCGTAAAGACCGGGTCGCGGAGGAGGGCGCCATAACTGCCGAACGCCTGGCCCAATGTCTTGCCCAGGCGGCGCTCGGCCGGGTGGGTTTCTGGCAGTTGTACGGCGGTCATCAGCAGACACAGCACGGCCACCACCGCCAACACGGCAAACACTTCGCGCCAGCTCCAGATCGAAATCACCAGGCTACCGGCCAAAGGCGCGAGGATCGGTGAAACACTCATCACCAGCATCAACAACGCCATCAGGCGCGCCGCTTCATGGCCGGTGTACAGGTCGCGGACAATCGCCCGTGGAATCACCATCCCCGCACAGGCACCGAACGCCTGCACCGCACGAAAGCCGATCAACACTTCGATGGTCGGTGCCAGCGCGCAGCCAACACTGCCAATGGCAAAAATCACCAAACCCGCATAAATCGGTGGTTTACGCCCGAACACATCGCTGAGGGGGCCGTAGAACAACTGGCACACACCGATAATCATAAAGAATACCGTCAAACTCATCTGCACCGCCGCCGGCGTGGCCTGGAGGCTGGCGCCCAGGGTGGGCAACGCTGGCAGATAGATGTCGATGGCAAACGGGCCGACAGCGGTGATCAAGCCCAGCAACAGGGCGAGACGGGCGATACGTTGAGGCATTTGGCAGGTCCAGGTAGAGCAACGGACGGTCAGCTTAAGGGAACCGCGCAGATCCGCAAACTTAGGCTTCACTAACAAGCACCAGCTGCCGATACAGCTAGCAGCGACACTGAAACGGTTGGGCTCCCAACCGGCGGTCCTGGCACAGGGATATCACTATGACGATCAAATTACGCTTGGTGCTGTTGATTGCGACCGGGTTGCTCACCGCCTTGATCATGAGCCTGGCCGGCTACCTGGGTAATACGCGGATGGCCGATGCGGTACAGGACAACGACGTCAGCATGACGGTACTGCGCAACCACATGGAAGCCGACATGATGCACGACGCCCTGCGTGCCGATGTGCTGTCGGCCATGTTGGTCGGGCTGGGCAAAAGCACCAGTACGCCGGCCGAGGTCAACAGCTCGATCAAGGAGCATGCCGAGCACTTTCGCGAGGTGCTGGCGGACAATCTCAAGCTGCCGCTGGACGCCTCGATCAAGGCCAGCCTGGAAAAAATCAAACCCAGCCTGGACACTTACATCAGTGCCGGCGAGCGCATCGTCGCTCTTGCCCTGGACAACCCCGAGGCCGCACGAGGGGAACTGCAGACCTTCAATGCCGCGTTCAGCCAGTTGGAAGAACAAATGGCGGGGTTGAGCGAACTGATCGAAAACAATACCCAACTCACCAGCACCGGTACCCGGCAAACCATCAGTAACGCCAACTGGACCTTGATTATCGTATTGGGCGCGAGCCTGCTGTTGCTGCTGGCACAAGGACGTTGGGTGACCCTGAGCATCATGGGGCCTTTGCGCACCGCCAGCCATATTGCCCAGAGCATTGCCCATGGCAACCTGAGCGAGCCGATTGCCGAACCCAAGAACCAGGACGAAGCCAGTGCACTGATTCGCAGCCTGGCGACGATGCAGCGGGATTTGCGCGGCATGATCGAAGTGGTTCGCAGCAACGCCCATGGCGTCAATGGCATGAGCGAGCGCCTCAGCCAGGGTTGCCATGAAGTGGCAGGCAGCAGCCAGCAACAAAGCGTCGCCGCCAGCACCATGGCCGCCGCCGCGAGCGAAATGACCGCCAGCATCGAAGAAATCACCCGTCACGCCCAACGTGCCCTGGACATGGCCAGCCAGGCTGAAACCCTGGCCAAGGACGGTGGCCGGGTCATCCACCAAGTGGTCAGCGACATGGACGGCATCGCCCGTTCTGCCCAACAGTCAGCCCAAGTGATCCGCACACTGGACAAGGAGTCCGAAGCGATCTACAGCATTATCCAGGTGATCAAGGGGATTGCCGACCAGACCAACCTGCTGGCCCTGAACGCCGCCATCGAAGCCGCCCGCGCCGGTGAACAAGGGCGCGGCTTTGCAGTCGTGGCCGACGAAGTGCGCAGCCTGGCCGGACGCACCAGCGCCTCCACCCAGGAAATCGCCAGCATGGTTGGGAGCATCCAGCAGAACACCCGAGCAGCGGTGATCAGCATGGAGGAGGGCGTTGCTCAAGTGGACAAGGGCATGGCAGTGACTGCCGAAGTGGAACGCGCCATTCGCGAGATTCTCCAGGCTACGCTGAGTACCACTGAGTTGGTCAACGATATTTCCCGCACTATTAGTGAACAGAGCCTGGCCAGTAATGAGATTGCTCATCAGGTGGAGAGGATTGCGGGGATGTCGGAAAGTAACAGTCGGGTGATTGGCGAGACGGCGTCGACGACGGATGAATTGTCGAGTTTGGCGGGGAAGCTTTCGCAGTCGGTGGATCGGTTTAGGCTTTGATGGATGACACTCAGATATAACTATACTAAATAGTCATTTAGTATAGTTATGCTTAAAGGCTATTAAAAAAAGAGGAGGGTAGCTCAACAGATGAACTAGGGGTAGCTCATCCTTGCTCGTTATCTTCCAAATTTGAACGCTATCTCTCAACGATTAGAAATTAGCACCCCGTGAAATCACGTGTAATCGGTAACAAGTCACGTCGTTTATGGGCTGCAACCATCAAGCCGGTGGATGGCTCAATTGATCCTACGCACGAACTGGAGTCAGCATTATCGTGCCGTTAGGTTTTACTTCCATGTCGAGTGTGTCGCCGCTGGCCAACTTGATGGCCGACAGGAGATCGTCAGTCAGCGGTATGGTCAAATCGCCAGTGCTATCAGCTGCATCCTGGCATTTGACTTTCCAGCTCGTATTTTTAGCCTTGGGCTTCGGGTTCATTATTTTCTCCAGGTGATCAGATGACAGAGCCACTTTATGATTATGACCCAGCAGACGCGCTGGTTGATTCAGAGGCCATAGCTGTATTTTTGGCTGATGCACACGACACCGGTGACGCGGCTTTCATTGCCGAAGCGATGGCCGTTGTTGCACGCGCCAAGATTCGTATCGAGACAGATGGCCAAGCCTAGGAGTCATCGTCCTGAACATGTGTTGCTAGTAGCAACACCTTAACGCTGATCACCTGGTGAAAAGCAGCCTCCAGAACCCCTCAGCTCCGTATTGGACGATACGCATAATGTATATTATGTTAAATCATATGTTGTGTCAGAAAGGCATGTCGATCAGTAAATGGGTCAAGCGAGTCATTCCGTGTGCGGCAACCAAAGACGCTGGATGAACCCTTGGCCAGACCAAAGACTCCATAAGGATAATCAACTTACCGCCTTCGTTTCCCTGAATCCTTGCGGTGCGTTCCGTCGTGTTATTTGCAGAAGGTATAAAAAATGCTCGCACGCTGGCGCTGGGTGCTACACCAATTGACCAAACGGCTATGGTTCAGGGCGAGTCTGTTTTCCTTGCTGGGTATTGCGACCGCGTTACTCGCCGTTGTCTTCAAGGACTACATTCCCGAGTCGTTGCCCGCCCGCATCGGTGCCGACGCCGTCGATAAGATATTGGGCATCATTGCCTCAAGCATGCTCGCGGTCACGACCTTTTCGTTAAGCACCATGGTCAGCGCCTACGGTGCGGCGAGCAGCGGCGTGACGCCCCGTGCCACGACCCTGGTGATGGAAGACACCACGACACAAAATGCCCTGGCCACCTTTATCGGCTCATTTCTGTTCAGCCTGGTTGGGATCATTGCTTTGAGTACCGGCGCCTACGGTACACAAGGGAGGGTTTTGCTATTTGCGGTAACCATCGCCGTGGTCATTCTGATTGTCTACACGCTGCTGCGCTGGATCGATCATTTGTCCAAGCTTGGGCGGGTGGGAGAAACCATTGACCGTGTCGAGCAGGCAGCCATTGATGCCATTAACCATCGAGTCCAATGGCCGCATTTGGGAGCATCCCCCTACCCTTGCGAGTCAGTGATTCCCAGTTCGGCGCTGATCATCACAAGCCAGCACACGGGGTACGTCCAGCACATAGATGTTCAGGCGTTAGGCGCGATCGCCAAAGCAGATGAGATACAGATATTTATGGATGTACTGCCGGGAAGCTTCGTGCATGTAGGCATGCCGCTCGCAAGAACCGTCAGCTTGAGCAACGCACGCGGTGAGGAACTGGCGTCGAGCAACGAAAAAATCACCGCGACCCTGGCTATGGGAGCGCGTCGAACGTTCGAACACGACCCCCGGTTCGGCTTGTCAGTGTTGTCAGAGATCGCCTCCCGTGCCTTGTCGCCGGCCGTCAATGACCCCGGCACCGCCATTGACGTGATTGGGCGCGGCGTCAGAAGCTTGACATGCTGGGGTACACCCAAAGAACCCACCGCGAAAACCGACGCTGATTGCCAGCACGTTTACCTGCGCGGCTTAACAGTAGATGACCTGTTCGATGACTTCTTCGCACCGATTGCCAGAGATGGCGCGGGTCTAGTGGAAGTCGACCTGCGCATGATGAAGGCCCTTGTAAGCCTGGCACAGATAAACCCGGCGATGTTCAGGGGAGCCTGTACCCGGCACGCAGAACGGCTGCTCAAGCACGTAAACACTGCGCTTGTACTCGAAGAGGACCGGCAAAAGCTCAGCGTAGCGGCGCGACCGCTGCTGCACTGGCCCACTCCTGCATGATTCGCGCCTCCTACGATAAGCGCGTCGGTAATCTCAGTTCAGCGCACAGTCCGCCGCCTTCGCGATTTCTCAAGGTCAGGGTGCCGCCGAGGGCTTGTGCCAGTTGCTGGGCGATAGCCAGGCCCAGGCCCGTGCCGCCGGTGCTGCGGTTGCGCGAATTTTCCACGCGGTAAAATGGCTCAATCACACGGGCCAGCTCCTCTTCGGCAATGCCGGGACCACGATCCATCACGGTCACCGAGAGGCTGTCGCCCTCCTTCGGCTCCACCCGCAGCTGCGCTGCACCGGCGAATTTGATCGCGTTATCCGTGAGGTTTACTAGCACTCGGCGCAGCGCGTGGGGCCGCGTGTGAATCACTGCGTTGCTTTTGCCGCTGAGCTGCACGTCCTTGCCCATGTCCTGATAGTCGAACACGAGGCTGTCGAGGAATGAATCAAGATCGGTACGGCGGCTTTCCTCGGTGGCGCCATGCACACTGCGGGCATAGGCAACGCCTTCACGCACCAGGTGTTCCATCTCGCCGAGGTCATTCCACAATTTGTCTTTGTCACCGCAGTCGTCCATCAATTCGGCACGCAGCTTCATGCGCGTGATCGGGGTTTGCAGGTCGTGGGAAATCGCCGCCAGCAGTTGCATGCGTTCTTTCAGATAGGTCGCAATGCGCGCCTGCATGGCATTGAAGGCGATGGCAGCGTGTGCGACTTCGGTCGGGCCTTGTTCATCCAGATGCACCGGGTGAGTGTTGGGATCAAGGTTTTCCACGGCCTGGGCCAGGCGGGTCAGCGGGCGTATGGCAATACGCACAGCCAGCCACGCGCATAGAATCATCAAGGCCAACTGGCCCAGCAAAACCACCGGCAGCCACGGCGACAACGGCACCATCGAGGGGCGCACGTCGATGGTCACGGGGCTGCCGTCGGCCAGTTTCAGATGGACCTGGAAATGTTTGATAGGCCCGGGAATGTCTGTCACGGTCATCGGGTAATCCTTGCCGATGGCCTCCTTGATCGAGGTCACTGCAATCGGCGTGTCACGCAGAGCGACGCCTGGCGAGCCTTCGTCGAGCAAATAGCGGTAATTGCGTCGATCCAGTTGTTTCAACCAACTCATGCGTTCCTCGGCGGGCAAGCGGTCAAGGATGGCAATGGACGTCGACACATCGGTTTCCAGGTTACCTAGCATGGTGTTTTTTGCGGTTTCGTAACGCTCGTAATACTGCACGCCGAAGGACAAGGCCTGCGCCAGGGTCAGCCCTACCAGAAAGATCAGCGACAGCCGCGAGATGAGGGTACGAGGCCAATGCAGCGAAGGCTTCATGCCGGTGCTCCAAGCACTTGCACCGGCAGCGAGAAGACATACCCCTCGCTGCGTACGGTTTTGATGTAAGCCGGCTCGCGGGCATCGTCAAGCAGGCGTTGGCGCAGGCGGCTGACCAGCAGATCAATGGAACGGTCGAACAGGTCGGCGTCACGGCCCTGGGTCAGGTTGAGCAACTGGTCGCGATTGAGTACCCGCTGCGGATGGTCGAGGAACACCCGCAGCAGGCGATATTCAGCGCCGCTGAGGGCGACCATGGTGCCGTCTTCATCAAGCAGGTGGCGGGCGGAGGTGTCCAGGCGCCAGCGCCCGAACCCCAGCCACCTTCCGGTTTCGGTAACGACCAGGTTGGGCGGCAGCATGCGCGTACGGCGCAGCACAGCGTTGATGCGCGCCAGCAATTCACGGGCGGCGAACGGCTTGACCAGGTAATCGTCAGCGCCCATTTCCAAACCGATGATGCGGTCGGTTTCGTCGTTGCGGGCGGTCAGCATCAGCACCGGCGTGGCCTTGTGTTTGCCGGCGCGAATGTCGCGGCAGAGCACCAGGCCATCGTCGCCGGGCATCATGATGTCAAGCACGATCAGGTCTACCGGCGTGGCCTCGAGAAACGAGCGCATCTGGCGGCCATCGGCAACCACGGTCGTGCGCAGGCCGTTCTTCTTCAGGTAGTTGCCTACCATCTCTCGAATCTCACGGTCATCGTCCACGATGAGGATGTGATCAACGTGTTCCATGGGCCAAGCCTCTGTCAATGAGAATTGCGGCTCAGTCTATAGAGGCTGAGCCCGTTCGCCCGCGGCGGTTTGTATTGCAGTGTATCTGCTCTGGCAAAGGATACATGCAGAGGCAAAAACAACAATTTCCTAGGTTTTGTATGGCTGTGTATCGGGACGGGGTCCTGATACGAACCGATTTATCTGCGCCTGTTTTTGACACAGGCGAGATACCTCGCGGGCTTCTAATGAGCCACATCGAGGCCAACCCAAGCGCCTCGGCTCAACTGAACGACCCAACCCTTGAAGCCTTGAGGAAACGACCATGAACACCAATACCCTCTATGCCACTTGCCTGTTTGCCGCCCTGAATATCTGCACCTTCTCGGCCCGCGCCGAAGCCGACGTCACGCCGCAAACCTACACCTACGGCACGCATCTGGACATCCAGAAAGTCGTGGCATTGACACAGGATGCCGGGGCTGCCTGCGGCATTGTCGATGCCCAACTGACCTACCTGAATTCGCAGGGCAAGACCGAGATCCTGAACTACCGCAAATTTGCCGAGTGCCACAGCGATAACTGAGCCCGGCCCACATTTCATCAGGAGACCCTTATGTTCCTCATCGCATTCCTGGGCGGCTTATTGACCGTCCTCAGCCCTTGTATCCTGCCGGTCGTGCCATTTCTGTTCGCGGGTATCGACCGCACACGCTCATCGATCCTGCTTACCCTTGGTGGCATGGTCCTGACCTTCGCGCTGATTTCCAGCCTGGCCGTGGTCAGCAGTGAATGGGTGATTCAGGCCAACAACACCGGGCGTCATGTGGCACTGGTGGTGATGGCGCTGTTTGCCTTGTCGCTGATCTCGGCGCGAATCAGTGGCTGGCTGGCCAAGCCGTTCGTGTTACTGGGCAATCGCCTCGACCCCCAGACGCGCAAAATGTCCGGGCCGCTGGGTTCGCTGATGATCGGCGTCGCCACCGGCCTGCTCTGGGCGCCGTGCGCCGGGCCTATCCTCGGGGTGATCCTTACCGGCGCCATGCTGCAAGGCGCCAATGCGCAAACCAGCCTGCTGCTGGTGGCCTACGGCCTGGGCAGTGCACTGTCGTTGGGTACGCTGATTTTCGCCGGACGTGGTTTAGTCAATCGCCTGAAGGCCTCGATTCCGGTTACTGGTTGGCTGCGGCGCGCCACCGGTTTTGCGGTCCTGGCCGCAGCGCTGACGATTTCTACCGGTGCCGACAAGACGCTGTTGGCCGGGGCGTCGTCCGAAGGCGTCAGCGTGCTGGAAAAAGGCGTGCTGCAAAGCGTCCCCAAAGTCGTCGAGTACCTGGTAAGCAAGGCCAAGGCTGAACCCACCCTCGACAACGCCCAAGGCCCGATGCCGTCGCTGTCCGGCGCGGTGGAATGGCTCAATTCGCCCGCGCTGACCAGTGAATCGCTCAGAGGCAAAGTGGTGCTCGTCGATTTCTGGACTTACGACTGCATCAATTGCCAGCACACCCTGCCGTACGTGAAGGACTGGGCGCAGAGGTACGAGAAGGATGGCTTGGTGGTAATCGGCGTCCACACCCCGGAATACGGTTTTGAACGCATCATCAGCAATGTCAGGGATCAGGTGAAAAAGCTCGGCATCACTTACCCGGTAGCCATCGATAACAACTACGCGATCTGGCGCAACTTCGATAACCAGTACTGGCCCGCGCACTACCTGATCGACGCCAAAGGGCAAGTGCGTTTCACCCACTTCGGAGAGGGACGCTACGAGACGCAGGAAAAGATGATTCAGCAACTGCTGCAGGAGGCGAAAGCTCCAGCCGCGTAACCCTTGAAAATCCATGGCCCACAGGCAACGCGCTGTGGGCCATTAGCTTTTTCTGCTGCGGCCTGGGTTGCGCGACCACACTCTCCCGCCCACCCCAGGCTAATCTGACACGATGCTTTTGGCCTCAAGAAATGCTTGCAGCCCAAAGACTCCAAACTCCCGGCCGACACCGGACTGCTTTACCCCGCCGAACGGCGCCAGCAACTCTGGCGAAATTCTGTTGATCAACACCGAGCCGGCCTGCAGCTGGGTCGCCAGGTTGGGCACGGTCCGGTTGCCCGCGATAAGCACAACGCCCGGTATGCCCAGGCGTTGGCCGCGTCGAATACCCCCCTCTCCCGCGTTTCAGCGTTGCACAACTTCAAAACGAAACCCGCCGTGCGACGTGCAAAACTCGCCTCGGCGTAGAGTGCTGGAAACGCCGCTTCGCCTTTGGCGTGTCATTTCGCCGTAGCGGCTTTTTCGATGAGGCGGGCAACCGGTTCCGGGTTCGAAACCATCACCACATGGGAAGCGCCCTTGACCACTTCCACGGCTTTGGCAGCGGCGCGCTTGGCCATGAATGCCATGGCTTGCGGGGGAATGTTCTTGTCCTTGTCGCCGTAGATGTACCAGGACGGAATATGCTTCCAGGCAGGGCTGCCGGACGCTTCGTTGAGCGCCGCTTCCGTTACCGGGCGTTGGGTGGCGGCCATCAATGCCGCCTCTTTCGCGGGGACGTCAGCGGCGAACTGGTTGTGAAACTTGTCCTGCTGGATGTACAAGTCCTTGCCCCCATCGGCCAGCGGTACAGGCGCAGCCAGCGTTGGGCCCAGCGTGCTGCCCGGGAATTTGCCGGCCAGCCCGGCGACGGTTTCCCCGGCCTCAGGTGCAAACGCACTGACGTAAACCAGGGCTTTGACGTTTGCATGATCGTTGGCCGCATCACTGATAACGTTGCCGCCATAGGAATGGCCGACCAACACCACCGGCGAATGAATGCTCGTCAGCAATGCCGAGATTGCCGAACCATCGCTCTTTACACCGCGCAATGGGTTGGCAGCGGCAACCACCGGGTAACCGTCCTTCTCGAGAATCGTCACCACGCCATTCCAGCTCGACGCATCGGCAAAGGCGCCATGTACGAGCACAATCGTGGGTTTTTCAGTTTGCGACCAGGCGTGTGTCGCCATGCTCAGGCTGACGGCGACGGCCAGTGCGGTTACTACTTTTTTCATTGTTGACTCCAGGTTTGACGGGAAATCAGGGAGCGAAGCGCGTGAAGACAAAGTCGTGATTGCGCACTCGCGCCTGGTGACAGGCGAAGCAGGTTGCGTGTTGGGCTTCATCGGCCGGTTTACCGTTGATAAACCGCCCGAATCCCCAGCCACCGGTTGCTGCATATCTTTGCGAGTCCTTGACCATTACCTGCACGGTCGTGGCCGGCCCTGGGATGGACGCCGGCTCGAATTCCGGAGACTGCACATGTTTCCAGGCCAGCTTTACCAGCACCGTGCCGTCGGGGAATGGCAGCGTTGAATCCTGATAAGCCTTGATGGCCAAGTCATTGCCCAGCACGGCTCGCAGTTCGTTCAGGGGGGGGCGCTTCCTGCGCAGGCGCAATCAGCGGCCATAGGCGGTAGTTTTCCGGCAATTTCACGCCATAGATCGGTGAGGCGTCGCCATTACTGGCGTCGCCCGAGGCGACACCGGTAGCGGTCAACGCTGCGATTGCAATGGCAGCCGACATCGCGGCCAGAAATTTCAGCTTCATCATCGCCCTCCTCTCAGCCGGTTTTCAAAGATGATCGGCGTCGATCACCGCCTGGGCGAAGGCTTTCGGCGCTTCCTGCGGCAAGTTGTGGCCTACACCACCGGTGATCAATCGGTACTCATACTTGCCAGTGAAGCGCTTGGCGTACGCTTCGGCAGGTGGATGCGGTGCGCCGTTCGCATCACCTTCCAGGGTGATGGTGGGCACGCTGATGGATGGAAATGCCGCGAGTTTCTTCTCCAGCGCATCGTATCTGGCCTCGCCCTTGACCAACCCCAGGCGCCAGCGATAGTTGAAAATCGACACGGCCACGTGATCAGGGTTTTGCAAGGACGCCGCGCTGCGCTCATAAGTGGCGGCGTCGAAATTCCACTGTGGCGACGCCAGCTTCCAGATGAGCTTGGCGAAGTCATGGGTGTTTTTCTCGTAGCCCAGGCGACCACGCTCGGTCGCGAAGTAGAACTGGTACCACCACTGCAGTTCGGCGGCTGGCGGCAATGGCACCTTGCCCGCCTCTTGGCTGCCTATCAGGTAACCGCTCACAGCGACCAGGGCTTTCACTCTTTCCGGCCACAGTGCGGCAACGATATCTGCAGTACGGGCGCCCCAGTCAAACCCACCCAGCACCGCCGTCTTGATCTTCAGCGCGTCCATGAAGTCGATCAGGTCGGTCGCCAGCGCAGCAGGCTGACCATTGCGAACTGTCTTGGCCGAGAGAAAATGCGTATCGCCATAACCACGCGCAGAAGGGATCAACACTCGATATCCCTTGTCCGCCAAAGCAGGAGCGACATCAGCGTATGCGTTGATATCGTAGGGCCAGCCGTGCAACAAAATGACCACAGGGCCATCGGCTGGGCCGAGTTCCGCGTAAGAAACGTCCAGCAGCCCCGCTTTCACATGCTTAAGAGCACCGAGAGAGGTGTGAGCTCCCGGGGTGATAGCCCCAATGGTGGACGCGGGCACATCAGCCGCGCTGGCTTGGGAAAAACCGACAGCCACCGCCGCGAATTGCAGTACCGCTGCTGCCAACAGCGATGGGGCAAGATGCCGCAGGCGGCTGGATTTATTTTGATTGTTCAGCAAGGTCATCTCCATGGTATTTCTCCGTAGCGAGCCGCCGAATAGCGGCCCGGTGTGTTGGCTGGATTGGGTGTGAGCTACTGGGCTGTCTTCGTTGCGCTCAGCTTGGCGCGCAGCGGCCGGAAGGCCTCCCGCAACTCTTCGCTGAACAATTGAGGTTGCTCCCAGGAAGCGAAGTGGCCACCCTTGTTAACCTGGTTGTAGTAGGAAAGTGATGGGTAAGCGCGTTGCGCCCAGCTTTTTGGCGCCTGATAGATCTCGTGCGGGAAGACCGTGATCGCCACCGGCACCTTGATGCTTGCGGTGTTCTGCGCGGCAGCGCTGAAATTGTTGTTGTTGTTTTCCCAGTAGAAACGCGATGACGATGCGCCTGCGTTCGTCAGCCAGTACAGGCTGATATCGTCCAGCATCTCGTCACGGGTCAATACCCGTTCAGGCTGACCATCACTGTCCGTCCACGCGGCGATTTTTTCGTACATCCACGCCGCAGTTCCGGTAGGCGAATCGGCCAGCAGGTAACCGATAGTCTGCGGGCGCGTCACCATCATCGCGCCGTATGCTGCATTGCGGCCGAAGAAGGTGCTCAAGGAATCAAACGCCTTGCGTTCAGGCTCAGTGAGCCCGTCAGGGGCCGGGTCACCACTATTGATCGGCTTGACCAATTCGGGCGGGATGGTGGCCGGCATGTTCAAGTGAATGCCCAACAGCCCCGGCGGATTCAGGCGGCCCAATGCATCCGATATGACCGAACCGTGATCTCCGCCCTGGGAAACATAGTGGGTATAACCCAGACGCTTGATGAGCACATCCCAAGCCTTCGCGACTCGATCCGGCCCCCAGCCCAATTCAGTTGGCTTACCGGAAAAACCGTGGCCCGGAATCGATGGAATGATCACGTCGAACGAATCTTCAACCCTACCGCCGTAAGCAACGGGATCCGTCAGCGGGCCGATCGTCTTCAGGAACTCAAACTGTGAGCCAGGCCATCCGTGTGTCAGAAGCAGCGGCATCGCGTTGGGGTTTGGCGAGCGAACATGGATGAATTGAATATCGACGCCGTCGATAGACGTGATGAATTCAGGCAGCGCATTGAGCTTCGCTTCAGCCTTGCGCCAGTCATAGCCGCTGCCCCAATACTTCACCAGCGCCTGGACCTGGGCCAACTGCACGCCTTGGGACACGTCATGGACGGTTTCTTTGTCCGGCCAGCGGGTCGCCGCAATGCGCTTTTTCAGATCGGTCAACTGCGCTTCATCGACGTGAATTCGATAAGGTCTAATCGATTCGGGACTGGTCGAGGCCGAGCTGGCAACTGACGCATCGGCGGCCGGGCCAGCAGCCCAGGCACCACCGCTGCCGGCTATCAGGGCCAACCCCAAAACACCCATTCTCACGGAAGAAGCCAGACAATGGCGCCAGGTGAAACCGAACGTAGCTACAGGCATTTTGAATTTCCTATAAGTCATTGGTCGACAACGTCGCGAAACGCGCAGAGGTAGCCGCGAGTTAAATGAGTCATCCATTGGAGAAGGTTTGCGCCTTCTCGATGGGTTCATTTAAAGCCCCGCTGGTATCCCGTATGTGTCATCAACCGACTTAAAGGAATCGCTGTGTATCTATCCAAAGCGCAGATACAAAACGATACAAATGCGCCAATCGCTGCTAAAGACAGGGTTCCACGTCGTGATCTAACCCCTGCCCATTCACGCCTTGATCGATTTGGGTATCGCGATACGGCTACTGGTCTTAATTTCGCGTAAAGCCAGACTGGACTGGATGGACGCAATACCCACCTGGCGCCTGAGCACCTGCTCGATAAAGTCACTGTAGCTATCAAGATCCTCTGCCAACACTTGCAGCACGTAATCGGCATCCCCGGTGATCTTGTGACAGGCCAACACTTCAGGCAGTTGAGCAATCACTGCCTCAAAAGCATCGGGAGCGTGGTCGGCGTGGGTGGAAAAACGGATGTGCACGAACGCCATGATATCCAGCCCCAGCATTCGTCGATCAAGGTTCGCCTGGTAGCCTTTAATCACGCCCGCCTCCTCCATTCTCTTACGCCGCCTCCAACAAGGTGTCAGGCTTAATGACAAGCGCTCACTGAGCTCAGAGTTGGAAATACCCGCATCCTCCTGCAGCAACGCGAGAATCGCCAGGTCGGTGTCGTCGAGACTGATGCGTTTGGATGTTTTTTTCTGCATTACGTCATTCCTGAGTAAAAATGCCCGAATAATCCAGTAAACCACGAAAACAAAGCAAAGAAAGCGCATCAGAGCCGGAACAGAATATTTGCACTGGCCCATATCAGCGGATGCGCACAATGTTTACAGTTTTCAGTGATTCCCACCGTTTGCACCACGGCACCGAATTGAAAGACGGCGTGCTCAAGCCGTCCTTCGAACAGCCCAGTCGGGCCGATACCGTCCACCATCGGGTCAAACAGGTAGGTCTTGGCCAGATCATCGAACCGCGAGCATTTGATCGGTCGTGCTATGTCAACGCGCACAGCGAGCGCTACGTAACATTTCTGGAATCTGCCTGGTCTGAATGGTGTGCAACCGGGCGCACCCACGATGCCTTGCCGCTGGTATGGCCAGTGCGTGATCTGGCCAACGAGCAAGTCCCGACGTTCATCGACGGCAAGCTGGGTTTTTACGCCATGGATGCCGGCTCACCCATTACCGCCACCACCTGGCAAGCGGTAAAAACCAGTGCCGATATCGCGCTGACCGGACTGGCGCTGATCGATGAAGGTCACGACAGTGCCTTTGCCCTATGCCGCCCACCCGGCCATCACGCAGCACGTGAATACATGGGCGGCTATTGCTATCTGAACAACGCAGCCATTGCCGCACAGCAGGCTATTACCCGAGGCGCCAAGCGTGTCGCGGTATTGGATGTCGACTTTCATCATGGCAACGGTACCCAGAATATTTTCTACGGGCGCAGTGACGTCATGTTTGTCTCGCTGCACGGCGAACCGACGGTGTCCTATCCGTACTACTCAGGCTACAGCCACGAAGTCGGCGCTGGTCACGGCGAAGGTTACAACCTGAACTATCCGCTGCCCAAGAACACCTCTTGGGAAAGCTACCGCAACGCCTTGCTCCACGCCTGCAAGAAACTCCAGCAATTTGCCCCTGACGTGCTGGTTATTTCACTGGGCGTCGACACCTTCAAGGACGACCCCATCAGCCACTTTTTGCTTGAAAGCGAAGACTTTATCGGCATCGGCGAGCTGATAGCCGGCGTGGGCTGCCCTGCCCTGTTTGTGATGGAGGGTGGCTACATGGTCGATGAAATCGGGATCAATGCAGTCAATGTGCTGCATGGTTACGAGAGCAAGCGGGCCTGAAACTCCGCAAACCACTACCGTCAGTAGCCATTACCTCTCTATCAAGGTCATGTGATTCCCACTTTTCTGCCAAAACTCAAAAACATAAAATCAAGAGGTTTTGTAATGAAATCGACTCCGTCCGAGCGGGTTGAACAGCCCGCGCTGCAGCGCACACTCAGCAATCGTCACATTCAGTTAATGGCCATGGGCGGTGCTATCGGGACAGGTCTGTTCATGGGTTCCGGGAAGATCATCGCCCTCTCCGGCACGTCGATCATCCTCATCTATATGATCATCGGTCTGTTCGTCTACTTCGTCATGCGTGCCATGGGCGAAATGTTACTTTCCAACTTGAGCTTCAAAACCTTCGCTGATTTTGCCGGTGCCTATCTTGGCCCACGCGCAGCATTCTTTCTCGGCTGGTCATATTGGCTAAGCTGGAGCGTTGCAGTGATAGGTGATGCAGTCGTGGTGGGTGGATTTTTTCAGTATTGGTTCCCTGATGTACCCGCCTGGATACCAGCCATCGGCATGCTGATAACACTGTTCGCCTTGAACGTGCTGACTGTCAGGCTCTTCGGTGAAGTGGAGTTCTGGTTCGCGATCATCAAAATCATTGCCGTCGTTGCCCTGATTGGGGTGAGCATGGTGCTGATTGCCAGCTCCTTTGTCTCACCCAGTGGCGTCACCGCGTCCCTGAACCACTTGCTGGATAAACAGGGCGCATTCCCCAACGGCTTGTTCGGTTTCTTTGCCGGGTTTCAGATGGCGATTTTCTCATTTGCGGGCACCGAGCTGATCGGCACCGCAGCCGCCGAAACGCGCTCTCCCGAAAAGACTTTGCCTAAAGCCATCAACTCGATTCCGCTCAGAATCATCTTGTTTTATGTGCTGGCACTGGCCTGCATTATTGCAGTGACTTCCTGGCAACAGGTTTCGCCCAACAAGAGCCCCTTCGTCGAGCTGTTTCTGGTTGCGGGGTTCCCCGCAGCGGCCGGTATTGTCAACTTTGTGGTGCTGACATCCGCCGCCTCATCGGCCAACAGTGGCGTATTTTCATCCAGCCGGATGCTGTTCGGACTGGCTAATCAGGACAACGCTCCGGGGATTTTCCGGCGTCTGTCGAGCAACAGCGTGCCTCTGCTGAGTTTGGCGTTCACCACCTTGTTGATGCTGCTGGGCGTGTTGTTGCTGTTCATCGTTCCAGAAGTCATGACCGCCTTCACCATCGTCTCTACCGTGTCAGCAATTCTGGTGATTTTCACTTGGTCGACGATCCTCGCGTCGTACATTGCCTATTGCAACAGGCGTCCTGACCTGCATGCAAAATCGACCTACAAGATGCCTGGCGGCGCACCGATGGCCTGGTTCTCTTTGGCGTTTCTGGGCTTTGTTCTTTGTCTGCTGGCGTTGAGACCCGACACCCGAATTGCCTTGATGGTCATGCCGGGGTGGTTCATATGGTTGGCAATTGCTTACCAGTTGACCTGTTCCAGAAAACCCAAGCCTGCTGACAGTTCGGCAAATCAATACAAACGCGAAGGCTTGGTTTAAGGGCTATGGCTTACCGCCCTCGTACCTCCTGGCGCGGAACTCCAAGGAGTACGAGGGAAATCTTGCTGAGGTTCAGCGACCAAGCAATCTTTTCAGCACCAGTAGAGCAACAGCCCCGATTGCCAGTGCAGCAACCGGCTTCTCTTTGACGAATGTAGAAACGCTGTCCAGTGCGTCGCCATAGGTTTGCGTCAGTTGACCCGCAGCTTGGCGTCCAGCGCCTTCGGCTTCCAACTTCGAATCGCCAAAAAGCTTCCCGACTGCGCTCTGCGCTTTGCCAGCAACCTTTTCTACAACGCCTTCTACCTGTTCGCTCTTCATGATTAACCAAACCTTCGTGTGTGATTGGGTAACCCAGGAAAACCCCGGGCTTGAGGCAACGTGCAAAGCGTTAGGTGGACAGGCTTAGTGATTAGTTCAAAGTTGATGAAGCTCACTTGGTCCAGATCAACCGATAAGTCTTCTTGCCTATAGCGGCATCGTGATAGGGATCTTCGCCCGGGACCTCTCGCGTGCGCACGCACGGGCGTCCCTCGCAGTCAATAATGGCAGCGTCACCACCCTGGCGTTTCAACGCTTCTATGTTTTGCTCAAGCACCGCTAACTCTCGTTGCCTTTGCGCAATCTCATCGGTGCTGGGGACCGCAAAGAAAAACAGCAACGCCAGAGGCAATACCACACCTAGATGAATGGCGAAGATGCTGAGCCAGAATCGACGCTTAAGGCTGTCACTGGCGGCCTGGTACTTTTGCGCCGCATCAAGCGCCGCGGCATCGGCCTGTTTGAACTTGCCAATCAAGTGCTCGGCCGCCTTTGAAGCCACTGAATCTGCGATCTGCGCCGCTGAAGCGCCCAGTATCGTCGGAATCTGTTGCAGGCTCTGCTCAACACGTTTTTCCAGATAGCCAAGACGCGCAATCGCCTGCTCAGCGGCTTTTCTGTCATTTTCCGCTGCGCTCATGATGCCCTTGGCAGCGACGGCCATGGCCCGCAGGCTCCGGTCATTCTCGTTCACGTGTTCGTCCATGGGTCATTACCTTCCATATTCGGGGCCGTCGCGGTGTTTGGGACGCTTCATGCTTCGCTCCAATGCAGGCACAGATCGCTCCAGCTGCGGACCGCTCATTTCCAGCTCCAGCCATTGCCTGTGCGGCATACTCAAATCACAGACGTCTCGCAGCTGAACAAAATGCATTGCTCCACCTGCGCCCATGACCAGAAGCACACCACCTGCGCCCACCGGGTCGTCAGCTTGAATATTGCGTAAAAATCGCAGGTATATCTGTGAACGCTCGCGCATCATCGGGTCGAGGCCGCGAACAGCTTCGCGCGCGGTTTGCTCCACGAGTCGTTCAAGGCTTCCCGCGGACAACGCCAAGTGTTCGTCGTCGAAGGCGTCCAGATAAGGCACGGCTCGCGAAACCAGAGGCGTGTCGGTGTCATTGGCGCCCACCTCCACATACCAGTGCAGGCTTCTGGACGTTTCGACCAATACCTGATTTTCACCTGCCAGGGCGGCCAGTAGTAAACGATGTCGTAGTCGTTCTTTTTTTAGGCTGGCGCCCTTCATCTTGAATTCGATCAAGCGCACGACACCTGGAAAACTCAGCAGTACGTCAGCCAGCTCTTTGTCTGCAGGCGTCTGCTGTAGCAGGTTGACCACGCTTGGGATCGAGGTGTTTGCGTCTAGACATGACCGCACGGCGAATCCGAGACCGTACAGGAAGTTTCCTATCACGACGTTTTCATAGAGTTTCTTCGTTCGGTGACGTTTGTTCTGATGACCAACATCATCCTGATCTTGCTGGTTCAACGGCACTCCGTTACTCCTGATGCTTGGGATGAAGGACCTTATATATCTGCAAAACCACCCGCCTCACTGCCTGTTCAATCGTACCTTCATTGCGACACATGACCCACCCCTGCTCCACAGCCGCTCGCTCAAACGCCTCGGTACACGCAACTTGCTCCTCCAGCTTAGACATCACCGTACTGCTCAACCCCCGCCGTCGTGCTGCCGCCCGCGCCCAGGATATTTGCGCCGCGGTGACAACCCCCACGTGCAGGTCCGGCACTTGCACCTGTCGATTAATGTTCAGCTCAAGAATGTCTGCAAAGGGTATCAACCGACGAAACCCAGCATCAGACGGGTACCAGCGATCCATCAGGATGATGCTGTCAGGTGGCTGCGCGGCCAGTACGTTTTGAGTAATCCAGCTGCGGCTGTCGGCAAAGCGCTCACACACCTCAAGTTCCAGATCCCGGCTGGGATCTCGGGCGAACGTGTTAACCAGAGCCATCGTTTGCGCTCGACAGGGATCGCTCTTGCGCTCGCACAGTCGCACGACCTTTATGTTGTCGGCCCTCAACGCTGTCGTAACGGCCTCCAACAGCGTGGTTTTACCGGTGCCTTTGGGGCCATCCATCGAAATAAGCAGCGCACGAGTCATACGGGCGCTGCATCATCGTTCAGGTTGTGCAGTTCCATGGAGCCTCGGGGTCTGTGCGGTTGGGCGAGTTGGCCTCCATTATGGGCAACCCTATTGCCCAATGCGAGGCTGGACTGGCCGACGTGCCCTCCCCGCGTCGACGGTCAGTCGTTCAGCATCCGGCTTTCCTGCACACCAGCCTCATACCTCAACGCCCATGGCGCAATCAACCGCTGCGGGGTCTGGCAGGCTTTGCGTTTAAACACGAAGTTGCGGCATTTCTCGGCAAACTGCTGGCGGTTTTCCACCATGTCGAGTCGCATCTGTGCCAGCTCCTGCTCGCGACAGCGTTCAACTTGCCGAGTATCCAGCGTGGCTTTACGTGTGCGTGCATGAAGGTACTTATCATCGGCCAACGCACTGTCGGCCTGTTGCAAAAGCCACAAGCCAAATGCTTGTGGGCAACGTGGTCCGATGGCCTGAACCATGCCGTACTGCTGGGCCTGAATGGCACTGATGGGCAGGCATTCTTCAGTGAGTTTGTGCGCGATTTCACTGCCCACGGCTCGTGGCAGGCTGTAGGTCCAGTATTCGGAGCCGTAGAGCCCCATGGTCTTGTAATGCGGGTTGAGCACTACGCCTTCGCGGGCCAGTACAATGTCGGCCGCCAGCGCCAGCATCACGCCGCCCGCGCCTGCGCTGCCGGTCAGGCCGCTGATCACCAGTTGCTTGGCGGTGAGCAGCTCCAGGCACACATCGTCGATGGCTTGAATGTTGGCCCAGGCTTCCAGCCCCGGCACCTCGGCGGCCTGGATGACGTTGAGGTGAACGCCATTGGAAAAGCTGCCGCGCCCGCCCTTGATCAGCAACACGTGGGTATCTCGCGCCTTGGCCCAGCGCAATGCAGCCACCAGGCGCTGGCATTGTTCGGTGCTCATGGCGCCGTTGTAGAACTCGAACGTCAGTTCGCCGATGTGGCCGAACTCTTGGTAGCGAATCGGTTGATAGACCCGCTCGTTGAGCGCCTGACAGGCGATTGAACTGTCCAGCACCGGCACGCCGGCCAACTGCTCAGCCAGAACATGCCGTGCTGGCCGCTTGAAGGTCTCTGGGCCTTTGGGCTTGAGCGAGCCGATCCACAGGCTGTGATCTCCAGCCGCTACCAACACAGCGTCGTCCTGTACCGCAAGGATTTCTCCTGGGGTGCCCTGCCGGGCGTCCAAGTGCGCGTCATAGACGTAATACTGACCGCCCAACAGGCTCGCCAACACGCCGGGCTGGCCATCGGCGGCGTCGATGCTGCGCTTGATAAAGCCTGCGCAATCGAACCAACTGAAGGTGCGGTCAGCCTGGCTCATGTTCGGCTGCAAGCGTCCGATGACGCTGGGTTGGGTGTAATCGAGCGGTGTCGGGACAAAGCCTTTGGCGAATTTCGCCACGACGTCACGGATGCAAACCATCGCGGCGTCGCTCACCAGGCCGTTGTACAGCTCGGATTTGCGCACCTGGTCGGGCATGTCGAACTCACAGGTGGACCAGATCGGCCCGGCGTCCATTTCCTCCACCGCTTGCAAGGCGGTGACGCCCCAACGGCGGGCCTGCCGGGTGATGGCCCAGTCCAGCGCACTGGCACCACGGTCACCAACGATGCCCGGATGGATGATCACCACCGGGCGCTGGGGATGGCTCCACAGTTGGTGCGGCACACGGTCCTTCAAAAAGGGGCAGATCACCAGGTCGGCGCCGGACGCCTCGACTTGCTGGCACACCGTGGCTTGATCGGTGAATACCACAACACTGGGGTCGTGACCCGCCTGGCGCAAATCCAGCCAGGCCCGTTGGGTTAAACCGTTGAATGCCGAGGATAACAACAGGATCTTCAGTGATCGCATGGCTGACTCTTCCTTGAGAATGTGTGACCAGAGCTGCTCGTTGAGCCGTCCCTGGCCATCGATAAGCGCCCAAGGTTATAGAGCGAGCCAGCCTCACCACCTGATCGAGATCAATAGATGAAAGCGGCTTATTTTTTCTGAATCACCGCGCAACCCACTCATCAAATGAACATGCCCTGCTCGGGTACGCCTTGTTAACCGTAACGGAGCCACGTTCATGTTCGAGAAACCGCATTACCTCATCAGTTTCATCCTCGATAACCAGCCACAAAGCCGCACGCTTGAGCACGATGCCGACACGCTGGATCCTCAATGGGCCGAGTCCCTGCTCAGGCAGCGCTTTGCAGAGCTCAAGGACGCGAAATTGAGCGACGTCCAGGTGCAAAAGCGCAACAAGCCCGCCGACGAAGGCCATGACATTCCGGGGCATTACCAGCAGCCCTGATTTATGAAAACGGGGGCTGCATCGTGGTTCTACGGTCGTGCAGTTGACAGCCCCCGGCAAAACTCAACAACCTGCACGTCTCACCGCCCTGCCCTGAGGCTGCCCTTGGACTATTTCACCGCGCTCACCGCCTTCATCGAAGCCGCCGAAGGCAACAATTTCTCGCGTGCCGCCGAGCGCTTGGGGATCAAGGCCTCAACGGTTTCACGCTATGTGAAGGACCTTGAGCAAGACCTGGGCATCGCGCTGTTCAACCGCTCCACACGCACGCTGCATCTGACCGAAGGCGGCCAGACCTTCCTGATACACGCACGCAGGGTGCTGGACGAACTGGAACACGCCAAGGCCGCCACGTCAGCGCTGAACCAGCATCCCCGGGGCGTGTTGAAACTCAACCTGCCACCGGCGTTTGCTCGCCATCACATCCTGCCGGCGTTGAATGACTTTCTGGTGCGCTACCCGCAAATCAGCGTGGAACTGGTGCTGGATAACACCCAGGTCAATTTGATTCATGCCGGCGTCGACTTAGCCATACGCATTGGCGAGCTGGCCGATTCGACGCTCAAGGCACGCAAGCTCAGCGACGGCCACTACCGCTTGGTGGTCAGCCCGGCGTTTGGCATACAGCACCCTCCTCCTTGCACGCCCACCGACCTGGCCGGTTTGCCTGCGGTGCTGGGCACGGCTACCACCGGCGATATCAGTTTTGTCTCTGCCGGCCGCGCGCTCCCGCTGCTGCATGACGGCGTTATTCGAATCAATGACCTGGATGCGCAACTGATCGCCGTGCGCCAAGGCTTGGGCTTTGCGCTGTTGCCCGACTGGCTGGTGGCGCGAAGTATCGAGGCCGGCGACTTGGTAGTGTGGCTACCGGAATGGCAGATCCAGGGCGTGGAGCGGGCGTTTGCGGTGTGGTTTGTCTACCCGCCCAAGCGCATTGTGTCGTCCAAGGTCCGGTGTTTTATCGACTTTATCGTTGAACGACTGGGCGAAACACCGGACTGGAAGTGACTCAACTGAAGCGGATATCCAGCGCACGCAAGTAGGTTTGCAGCCCCGCATCCTGAATCGGGATCAGGAACGCCTCGCTATCCGATTCATTAAAATGCGCATGCCAGTAACCCGGTGGCGTGACAAACGCCAGGCCGGGAGACCAGTCGACCCGCTGCGGGTTACGAATTTGCCCATCCGCGCCCAGCTCGGTGCCCACCAATGAATAACAGCCCGTGGGGCAATCAATAATGAAGTCCAGTGCAATCGACTGATGCCGATGGGGTTTCTGCACCGATCCCGCCGGCAGAATCCCGTACATGGCCCACAGCACGTGGGTCACCGTGCGCGTCTGCGGGAAATGACGGTTGCCCAGCAGGATGCTGATGCGGCTGCGGTCCTGTGCCCTGGGATCATCGGCCGCTTCACGCAACTTCGCGTTGGCCAGTGCTGCTGGGTACAGGGTTGGCGCAAAGCGATCGGCGCGGGGTGTCACCCCCAGGTAACGCAGCAACGGCTCATCGTGAACATAGTAAAGACGTGCATCCTCGCGGGCACTGAAGTGCGCTTGCTGTAATCCCGGCAGGGCGATAAAGCAGCCCTTGGACCATTGAATCTCATACTCCCCCTGAACCACGCTGCCCTCCCCGGCAATCACGTAGAACACCTGGGAAGTGGCGTTGGGTTGCAGGGTCAGCGTGTCGCCACGGTTAAGGCGCATGAAGTTCGCGCATAGCCCGGGGCCTGTCGCAGGGCCTTCGCAGCCCAAGGCGTCGCTGAGGTCCAGCGGTACCACGCGGGAGGGGCCACTGTCATACAGCGAGGCCGGAAAGCTGTGGTAGGGAATACGGGAAATCAGGTTGGCACTGATGGGATTTGCCGCCTTGCTGTACTCGAAGTACTCGGCGTCCACTTGGTTGATATCAGTCAGTGCGGGGTCGAATTCACGGTTCATCAGGCTCACCTCAGTCTTGGGCTGGATCGCGCAGCACGGTTGAAGCGCTGCACGGGCTAAGTGGACTATAGGCATTGCCCACTGGCGGATGAATGCCTGTAACGGCACAGCAGTTATGCGAAACGGGGCAGTTAACGCAATTGGAACCAGGTGGTTTTCAACTGCGTGTACTTATCAAACGAATGCAGCGACAAATCGCGCCCGAACCCCGACTGTTTGCCGCCGCCAAACGGCACGGTCACATCCAGGGCGTCAATGGTGTTGACCGACACGGTACCGGCATTCAGGGCACGCGCCACGCGATGCGCACGGTTCAGGTCATCACTCCACACCGATGCCGCCAGGCCGTAGAGGCTGTCGTTGGCTTGCTGTATGGCCTGTTCTTCGGTATCGAAGGCGCTCACCGCCAGCACGGGGCCAAACACCTCCTCACGGGAAAGGCGCATGTCAGCGGTGACGTTGGCGAATATCGTCGGCTGGATGAAGTTTGAACAACCCTCAATGTTCAACTGTTGGCCACCGGTCAACAGCATGGCACCGTCTGCGTGCGCCTGGCCGATGGCTTGCATGATGCGTGCGGTTTGCCCGCTGTCGACAATTGCACCGGCGGCGCTGGCGGGGTTGAGTGGGTTGCCGGGCATCCAGGCACGGGATTTGTCGATCAAACGCTCGATGAATTCGTCGTGGATGCAGCGTTGCACATAGAGGCGCGAATTGGCCGAACACACCTCGCCCTGGTTGAAGAAAATCCCAAAGGCCGCCTTCTGCGCCGCCAGGTCCAGGTCCTGACAGTCTGCAAACACCAGATTCGGGCTCTTGCCGCCACACTCCAGCCACACCTGCTTGAGGTTGGACTGCGCGGAGTACTGCATGAAGTACTTGCCCACTTGGGTCGAGCCGGTAAACACCAGGCAATCGACGTCCGGGTGCAACCCCAGGGCCTTGCCGGCGCCCTCGCCCAAGCCTGGCACCACGTTCAGCACGCCCTCGGGCATACCCGCCTCCAACGCCAGTTGGGCCAGGCGCAGGGCGGAAAATGGCGATTGTTCGGCGGGCTTGAGCACCACGCTGTTGCCTGCCGCCAAAGCAGGGGCCAGTTTCCAGGCGGCCATGTCCAGCGGGAAATTCCACGGCACCACCGCTGCAATCACGCCCAATGCTTCGCGGGTGATGGTCGCCAACGCGTTGTGGGCAGTCGGCGCGACCTGATCGTAAATTTTGTCCAGGGCTTCACCGTACCAGGCAAAAACATGGGCCGCGCCGGGCACGTCGACGTTATAGGCGTCCATTACCGGCTTGCCCATGTTCAGGGAGTCCAGCAGTGCGAGTTCTTCGCGGTGGGTCATCAACAGGTCGGCGAGTTTGATCAGGACTTTTTTGCGTTCGCCTGGAGGTATGCGTCGCCAGGGGCCGTTGTCAAAGGCGCGGCGTGCGGAGCGTACTGCCAAGTCCACTTCAACCTCACCGCAGGCGGCGACACGTGCAAGGAGCTGGTTGGTCGCCGGGTTGATGGCGTCAAAGGTCGCCCCGGACAGTGCATCTACGGGCCGGCCGTCGATCAGGGCGGTGCTGATGAAGGTTTGGCGGGCAGCGCGTTGCTGCCAGTAGTCGAGGTTGAACATGCTGTACTCCTGAATTGGGCTGTAAGGCTTTTGTAGGAGCGAGCTTGCTCGCGAAAAACTCACAGGCGCCGCGTTCATCCAGGAAGCAAGCGTTATCGTTGACGTTTTTCGCGAGCAAGCTCGCTCCTACAGATGAACCGAGTTGGGGCCTGTTTATTCGGCCATTTGCAGGTCCGGCATGCGTACCCGGAACCCTCGGGTGAGGCACAGCAAACACAGCAGCCCCAGGGCCATCCAGCACAGGCCGATGGTGAACGACAGGCCGGACAGGCTCGTCCACAACCATAGCGTGCTGAGAAACCCCAGGCCCGGCAGCGCGGCGTACAGCAGATAGTTGCGTGTACCGCGCAGCTTCTGGTCGCCCAGGTAATGTTTGATCACGGCCAGGTTCACCGCCGAAAACGCGAACAGCGCGCCAAAGCTGATCATGTTGGCCACGGTGTCCAGGCTGATAAACAGCGCAATCAGCGAAAACAGGCTGACCAGCATGATCGCGTTGGCCGGTACGCGCTTTTTCGTCACCAGCTTTCCGAATACTCTGGGCAATGCGCCGTCGCGGCCCATGGCGAATAGCACGCGGGACACGCTGGCCTGGGAGACCATCGCGGAGGCGAAACAGCCCGCCACATAGGTGGCGGTAAACGCACTCACCAGCAGCTCGCCGCCGACCCGGCGCATCACATCGACCGAAGCCGAGTCGGGATCGGCAAAACTATTCCATTCCGGGAAGACCATCTGGGCGCAATACGACACCACCAGAAACAGCAACCCACCGATCAGCGACACCGCCATGATCGCCTGCGGAATGGTACGGCGCGGGTCAGGTGTCTCCTCAGCCATGGTCGACACGGCATCGAAGCCCAGGAACGACAAGCACAGCACCGCCGCGCCGGTCATGATCAGCGGCACACTGAAGCCTTCATGGTGAAACGGCTTGAGCAGCGACACCGGCTCGGCTTGCCCGCTGAGGTTGTGGATCGACAACGCCACGAACACCACGATGAACACCAGTTGGGCCACGATCAGCACCCAATTGACCCGGGTAATCGACTCGATACCCACCAGATTCAGCGCCGTCACCAGGGCAATGGAGCCCAATACCCATACGGCGGTGGGCACGGTAGGAAAGTATTCGGACAAGTAGATGCCGATCAGCAAATAGCTGAGTAGCGGCAGGAAGATGTAGTCCAGCAGCAAGGTCCAGCCGGCGATAAAGCCGAAGGAGGCGCCAAACGCCTTGCGTGTGTAGGTGTAGACCGAGCCCGAATACGGGTGCGCCTTGACCATGCACCCATAGCTGTAGGCCGTCAGCAGCATGGCAGCCAGGGTCAACAGATAGGCAGTGGGCAGGTGCCCTTTGGTCATCTGGGTCACCAGACCGTAGGTGGTGAACACCGCCAGCGGCACCATATACGCCAGGCCGAACAGTACAAGCCCGACAAGGCCCAGGGGTTGTCGAAAGCGGCGCGATGAGGTTGGTTGGGTTGGGGTTTGATGGACGGGAGTATCGGCTACGTTTGTTATTGTATTCATTGCTGACTCCTGGAAAGTGGAATGCAGGGCGCCGCGGCGTTCGATCAAATCGACACCTTTGATGAGTCATCCATTGGGAGCGGTGGGCAGGCCGCTATGGGCCGCCCACCCTGTTCAACCGAAGCGGCATGCGGGGGCTCAGCCCTTCACAGTTTTCCCGCGATCCGTGCGGTGCGGTCCACCGCAATGCGGGTCTTGTCGACCAGTTCATCGAGCTCCGCGCGGCTGGCCACCAGGGCCGGCGCCATGATCATGCGGCCCAGGGTCGAGCGAATGATCACGCCTTCTTCAAAGCCAAAAGTGCGGCATTGCCAGGCCAGGTCGTTTTCATTGGCAAAGCGCTTGCGCGTGCCCTTGTCCTCGACAAACTGCAAGGCTGCCAGCAGGCCGGTGCCCTGGATCTCGCCGATCAGCGGGTGGTTGCCAAAGACTTCGTGCAGGAGCTTGTGCAAATACGGCCCGGTGTCGTCCTTCACCTGGCGCACGATCCCTTCGTCACGCAGGGCCTTGAGGTTGGCCAGGGCCACCGCCGCCGCAACCGGGTGCCCGGAATACGTCAGTCCATGGGCAAACACCCCGCCCCGCTCCACCAGGGCTTCGGCCATGCGCTTGCTCAATACCAAACCGCCCATGGGCAGGTAACCGGAGGTCAGGCCCTTGGCGATCGACAACGTGTCGGGTTCGAAGCCGAAATGCTGATGGGCAAACCACTCACCTGTACGGCCGAAACCGCCAATCACTTCATCAGCGCACAGCAGCACATCGTATTGGCGACAGATGCGCTGGATCTCTGGCCAATAGCTTTCTGGGGGGAAAATCATGCCGCCGGCGCCCTGGAAAGGTTCAGCGATAAAACCGGCGACGTTTTGCGCGCCCAACGCCAGGATCTTTTCTTCCAGTTGCAGAGCGCAGCGCCGCCCGAACTCGGCCGGGGTCAACTCACCGCCCTGGGCGTACCAATAAGGCTCGTCAATGTGCGCGACGTCCGGGATCAAGCCGCCCATTTCATGCATGAATTTCATGCCGCCCAGGGCAGACGCCGCCAGGGTGGAGCCGTGATAGCCATTCCAGCGACCGATCATGATCTTCTTCTGCGGCTTGCCGAGCACTTGCCAGTAGCGGCGCACGGTGCGGATCAGCACCTCGTTGGCTTCGGAACCGGAGTTGGTGTAGATCACATGGCTGTAGTGCCCTGGCAACAGGCTGAACAGCAACTCGGACAGCTCGATCACCGCCGGATGGGTGGTGTGGAAGAACATGTTGTAGTACGCCAACTGATCCATCTGCGCAGCCGCCGCAGCGGTCAGGTCCTTGCGGCCATAACCCAATTGCGTACACCACAGGCCCGACATCCCGTCCAGGTAACGCTTACCCTCGCTGTCCCACAGGTACAGGCCCTCACCACGGACCATTACGCGGGGGCCTTCGGCATTCAGCGCCTTTTGATCCACAAAGGCATGGATATGGTGGGCCGCGTCCGAGGCCTGATAGTCCCGGGTCTGGCGTTGCGGTTCAAAGGGTAGGTTCATGGCTTTTTCTCTTGTTGTGGGTAGTCATGCAGCCGGTCAACGGCCTTTGCTCATGTAGCGTTCAAGGGGGTCTTTGCTCAGCCCACCCTGGGCCTCGGCCAGCGAGTCGATAAACAGGGAAAACAGTTCCGATTGCGTGCCGATGTCGAGCTTGCTGTAGATGTGCTTGCGGTGGGACTTGATGGTGTCTTCGGAGACCCCGAGGCGCTCGGCCAGCGAACGTGTGGAGTGGCCGCGCAGGATCAACTGGGTGATCCGGCATTCGCGTTCGGTGAGCAGCGAGGAGCCGAAGTTGTTGAGTGCCGAGTGAATACGCTGTTCCAACAGGCTTTCGAAACGCGCGCCCTGAGTCTCCAGGCCGACGAAGTGCTTGCCCAGCACCGCCAGTACCCAAGGTGCTATGCGCTTGAATTGCTCGGTGGTGGTCGCGTCGAGCTTCTGCGTAAAGGCCAGCGACACCGCCAGGCTCAAGCCGTTGCTGGCCTGCAGGATGTAGTTGAGCTCATCCTCCAGGTGCGAATGCCGGTAAAACGACTGGTAGTACTCGCTGTGCTCGAAGTGATCGGGGGCTACGTCGGCGAGGTCGTAGCAGCCGGAAGCCGCCCCCTCCACGCAGGCGCCGTAGAACGGGTCGAGCAAGTAAAACCCGGAGAGGTACTGGCGCACATTGCCCTGGGGCAGCCATGGCCCGTCCAGTTCGAACACTGCGCTGGGCATGCCGTCGTGGGGGTACAGGTACAAGGTCGTGGCCTGAATGGGGCGGATACACCCCAGGGCATCGAACAACGTGGCGGCAAACCCCGCGTGCCCGATGCTCTCGGTCACCCTGGCTATCTGTTCGAACCACTGGGCTGAAGACAGTCGATCATTATCCACTTCGAAGACTCGCCGTCATAACGGTTGGGTGCGACACCAGGTCACTGGCGCCGGGAACTGAAGTGATAGTCCCACACCCGCAAAGTCATCGAAATCACCCCTTAGGGTGAGGGAGTGCGCGCAAACCTCGGAATCGCCAAGCCCAGGCTTTCGCGCAAGGTCGAGCCCTCGTAGGCCGTGCGATAAACACCGCGCTCTTGCAGCAAAGGGATCACCTCCTGAGTAAAGCGATCAAATTGCCCAGGGTGCCCGATGTAGATATTGAACCCGTCTACCGCCCGTGCCTCGAACCAATCCGCCATTTTGTGCGCCACCGTGGCGGCGCTGCCCACGAACGCGCCTGGGCGCAATTGCCGGCCAAATTCGACGGCCTGGCGCAGGGTAAAGCCCTTTTCCCGGGCCTGGTCGGCGATGCGTTTGGCAGCAGTGAAAAAACTGCTGCGCGCCGCCTCCAGGCTCTCTTGTGGGAATGGCGCATCCAGGTCGTACTGGCTGAAATCATGCCAGCCAAAATTGCGCCCGAACTCCTTGAGTGCCTGCGCAAAACTGTGGTCGAGCTGATGATAGTGCTGCTCGATTTCCCGGGCATGGGCATCGGTGTCGCCCACGTAGATTTCCGCTCCGGGCATGATCAGGACCTGTTCCGGATCGCGCCCCCGTTGTGCCGCCCTGCCCTTGATATCCCGGTAAAACGCCTGGCCCTGCTCGATACTGGCCGCGTGGGTGAAGATCACATCGGCGGTGGCGGCGCCCAGGTCGCGGCCTTGCTCAGAGTCTCCGGCCTGGAAAATCACCGGCTGGCCTTGGGGCGAGCGCTGGATATTCAGCGGGCCCACCACCGAGAAGTGTTCGCCCTGATGATTCAGGCTGTGCAGCTTGCTCGGGTCGAGAAACTGCCCGGTGGCACGGTTGCGCACAAACGCATCGTCTTCGTAGGAGTTCCACAACCCCTGTACCACCTGAACGTGTTCGGCGGCGCGACCGTAGCGGGTGGCGTAGTCGTAGTGTTCGTCGCGGCTGTAATTGCCGGCGGTACCGGCATCGCCACTGGTCACCACGTTCCAGCCGGCGCGGCCTTTGCTGATCAGGTCCAGGGAGGCCAGGCGCCGGGCGACGTTATACGGCGAGTTATACGAGGTGGTCAGCGTACCGACCAGGCCGATATGCCGGGTGCTCACGGCCAGTGCCGACAGCAACGTCAACGGCTCCAGGCGATTGAGGTAATGGGAAGGCGAACCTTCGGTGATGAACTGGCTGTCGACGATAAACATCAGGTCGAACAGTGCGGCCTCAGCCTGGCGCGCAATCTCGATGTACCAATCGACGTTGACGCTGGCATCGGTCGGCAATTGCGGGTCAAGCCACAGGTTATGGCGGCCCGGCCCACCGCAGCCCATGGTCAGGGCGCCCAGTTTGAGCTGTCTTTTAGTCATTGCGCAGGTCGTCCTTCAAGCGTTCAGGGCTGGGTGGTGGCGACGGCGGGCTGCAAGGCGGCCGCGAATGAAGGGTCGAACAACGTGTCAGCCGAGTAAGACTTGACCAGGCCCAGGCCGGCAAAAAAGTCCACGGTCTTTTGCGCCTCAATGGGCGCCTGAGGCGTCAGCGGCTCGACGGTGGTGCGCGCACGGGCAAACCAGACGCGGGCGATGTCGGCATCCGCGCGGGTGCGCTTGGCCCAGGCATCGGCATACGCGTTGGCGTTGGCCGGGCTTTGGCGCGCCCAGTCACGGGCTTTTTTAAGGCGCTGGAGAAAGTCACTGATGGGTTCACGCTTGGCCTCCACAGCACTGGCGTTGGCGGCAATGAAACTCTGGGCCGGAATCAGGTCTTCAGCGGTTGCCAACACCCGCGCACCTTGGCGCTCCTGTTGCGTGACGTAGGGTTCCCAGGTGGCGATCACGTCAACCGCACCGCCTTCCAGCGCGTGGGAAGCATCCAGGGCGCTGAGGTAGCGCCATTGCAGCGAATCCCGTGCAACCCCGGCCTTGTCCAGTGCAGTCAGCAACAGTTGCTGGCTCCAGGAACCTTTCCAGATCGCGGCGCGCTTGCCTGCCAGATCGGCCAGGCTGTGGATCGACGAGTCCTTTTTTACCAGGATGGCCACGCCGTCGAGATTCTGCCGGCTCACGGCGATCACCTTGATCGGTGCACCCAGGGCGCCCAGGAACAACACCGGGGCATCCCCGAGCAGGCCCAGGTCCAGGCTGCCAACGTTGAGCGCTTCGGCCACCGGTGACCCGGCGGTGAACTGTTTCCAGTCCAGCGTATAAGGCAGATCATCCAGCACCCCCGCCGCTTCCATCACGGCCTGGGCGTTGTAGCTCTGGTCGCCGACCACCAGGGTTTGCGCCTGCGCCGTCAGGCACAGCAATGAGGCGACCAATCCAGCCGCCAGGGTTTTGAGGTAACGCACGTTCGTCTCCAGATGCCTTGTGAGGCATTCAAATCGATCCGCGCGTACGGTCTCGGTTTTATAAGGTCATTTGTTGTCAGGGGTATTTTTGCGGTGTTGAAGGTGGGATGTAAAATACTGATAACGCATAACCTAATTCAATAATAATGCGCATATCGCATCACGCTAGCGCGGCAATTCAACCCGGGCCACCAACCCCGAACCGCGCCGATTGCTCAGGCTCAGCTCACCGCCCTGCTCGCGCACAATGGCCCGCGCCGCCGAGAGCCCAAGCCCCACCCCACCGGTATTGCGGTTGCGTGAGGTCTCGAGACGAAAGAACGGATCGAACACACGCTCCAGGTCCGCTTCAGGAATCCCCGGGCCCTCGTCGCAGACCTCAATGCACACACTCTGGTCGTTAACACTCAGTGCAATGCTGGGGTGCCGGGCATACTTGGCAGCATTTTCCAGCAGGTTGACCACTACCCGTTTAAGCCCCAATGGCCGGCCGTGATAGACCAGATGGGGCGGCCCTCGGAAGTCGACCACCAGTTGCTGGTCGCGATAGTCGTCGATGATGGTTTGCAGCAGTTCAGACAGATCGAATGCCGTGCTGTGCTCCAGCACCGTATCGTCGCGGAAAAACGCCAATGCGGCGTTGATCATCGACTGCATTTCCTCGACATCGCGAATCAGCTTGTGCTGATGGTCCAGGTCTTCCATGAACTCGCAGCGCAGGCGCATCCGCGTCAAAGGCGCGCGCAAGTCATGGGAAATGGCCGCCAGCATATGGGTGCGTTCGCCGATAAAGTGCTGGATTTGCGCCTGCATGGCGTTGAAGGCGATGGTGGCCTGGCGTATCTCGTCGGGGCCTTCGATGTCGATGGGCGGTGCGCGCAGATCGCCGCCGAAGCGTCTGGCGGCACTGGCGAAACGCTGCAACGGCTTGGCCAATTGTCGGGTGGCGACCCAGGCGACCAGCAAGGTAGCGATCAGCCCAAGAATGATGATGACCGCAATCCGCGTGGGTGCGCTCAGGCCCCAACTGCGTACGGGCGGTATGAAAGACAACCAGCTGCCATCAACTAACTGCACCAGCGCCACATAACGTGCGTCGGGGCTGCCACGCGGCCAATCGTCCGGGCTGTACACCTGAATGGTGCGCCCCGTGCCAAACAATGCCTGTATCCCAGGGACTTCGCCGGCTTGTAGCACGTTGCCGCCGCTGGGCAGGCCGAAATCCACGGGGTTGGTATGCCACGTCACCTGCAACCGGGTATCGCTGGCCGCTGCCGCCAGGTGCGAGCGCAACGGCGCAGGCGCGGCCTCGATCACTTTCAACGTCGCGGCCATTTGTTCCAGTAACCCTGTGCGGTCGATGGGCGGGCGCGCCCACACCCCGGCCACCTGCACGAACAAGGCGTTAAGGGCCAGTGAGGCGAGCATCGCAGCGAGGATGGTCAGGGCGATGCGCCGGTTCAGGGTGTCGCGGCGCAACAGGCGCCGGATCATGAGCGGGTCACCGGCGCGGTAAACAGATAGCCGCCATTGCGCACGGTGCGGATCAGGTCCGGGCGCTTGCAGTCGGGCTCGATCTTGCGGCGCAGCCGGCTGACCTGCACATCGATACTGCGGTCGAAGGCATCGTGGCCCTGGCCGTGGGTCAGGTCGATCAATTGGTCGCGGGTAAGAATGCGCTGGGGGTGTTCGAGAAACACTACCAGCAGGTCGAACTCGCCACCGGACAGCGGGATCATGACGCCCTCGGGCGAACGCAGTTCGCGACAGGTGATATCCAGATGCCAACCGGCGAAGGCAATCACCGGGCGTGAGCGCTCGTCGGCCGCACTGACCGACTGCCCCGCACGCCGTTGCACAGCGCGCAGGCGGGCCAGTAATTCACGCGGGGCGAAGGGTTTGGTCAGGTAGTCGTCGGCGCCCAGTTCCAGGCCAACAATGCGGTCGCTCAACTCGCCCATGGCCGTGAGCATGATGATAGGAATGCCGAACTGTGCCCGCACTTTCTGGCACAGGCTGAGGCCGCCTTCGCCGGGCAACATGAGGTCGAGGATGATCGTGTCCGGCCGCTGCTGCGCGATGGCCGCCCACATGGCCTCGCCGTCGGCGGCCACGTCGACTTCATAGGCGTGCTGGACGAAGAACTTCTTCAGCAATGCCAGCACTTCCACGTCGTCATCGACGATCAGCAGTCTGCTCACGTTCACAGGTTCCCAAGCCAAAAAAAGAACGACATCTAAAACCATTCCGGCGCCGGGGTCATTTATTTCAATCGAGCAACATTCCTTCGCCACGGACACAACCCGGACATCTTTGGGTAAAACCTGTCGGGCATTCTGCACGTCTTCCATTCAAGGAGACGCCTATGAAAGTTTCGAGCAGCAGGTACACCGAGCAGGCCGCGAGCGACGCGCGACCATTGGTGCTGAGCCAGCGCACCTCTTCCCCGGCTCAGGATAGCCCGATGCTGTTCCAGGAATCCTGCCTGGGGCTGAACGCGGAACTGGACCGTATCGTGCTGCGTCGCTACTTCGAACACTACAGCCCCGACGCCGGGCGGTGGGTCGAGTACGCCCACTCCATTCCCATCGCCGAGCTTGTCCACTGGATCATGACCCATGGCCAGTTGCACATCGAATCCTCGCACGACACTCCAAACGAACAGGCAACCCATTGATGGCCCGTAAATGCTCATTCCTGCTACTGATGGCGGCCACCCTGAGCCTGATCGCTTGCAGCAGCAACAAGGTCGAACCCGAGCGATATACAGGCTTTCTTCATGACTACAGCCTGCTTAAAGAGCAACAGAGCCCGTCGGGCCAGACCGTACAGAGTTGGGTCAGCCCGGCCTTGAAGCGTGGCCGCTACAAGCAGGTATATCTGGCGCCCAGCCAGTTTTTCCCGGCTGTTGAACCCTCCGCTCAGATCCCCCAAAGCACGCTCTCCCACGTCACCGGCTACTACGACTTGGTACTGCGCTCGGAACTTGGCAAATACGTTTACCTGGCCTCGAAACCTGGCCCTGACACCCTCACAGTACGCCCTGCCATCACACGCATCGCCACCAGCCCCCAGGGACTGCGGTTTTATGAGTGGCTGCCGATCACCCTGGTCGCAGCGGGCGTGAGCGCCGCCACTGGCATCCGCGATCGAGACAGTGAAATCGCCACGGAGCTGTCATTGGAAGATGGTTCGACCGGCGATGTCGTGGCGGCCATGGTGCGTAAAGGCACCGGTGCTCCCCTGGCCAATGACAAAGAAGTCATGACCGCTGACAATGTCAAGGACGTGCTCGACGGCTGGGCCCGCGACCTGGGTACGTCGTACAGTGCAGTCGCTCGATAACCCTCGCCTTGCTCAAACGTCATAATCACAGGGGCATCTGCGTGGTAATCTCCCGGCACCACGAATAGACATTGATCGTCACTTGACGATGACCAAAGCCAGGAAAGACCATGCCCAAGATTTCTCACTCAGCGCTACGCCGTAACTTCCGTGACCTGCTGGCAACGCCGATCTGCGTTGAAACCGCTTCCGTATTCGACCCCATGTCTGCCCGCATCGCGGCTGACCTGGGGTTTGAAGTGGGTATCCTGGGCGGCTCGGTCGCCTCCCTGCAGGTGCTGGCGGCCCCCGATTTTGCGTTGATTACCCTGAGTGAGTTCGTCGAGCAAGCCACCCGCATCGGCCGTGTGGCCCAGTTGCCGTTCATTGCCGACGCCGACCACGGCTACGGCAACGCCCTGAACGTGATGCGCACGGTGGAAGAACTGGAACGCGCCGGCGTCGCGGCGCTGACCATCGAAGACACCCTCTTGCCCGCGCAATTCGGGCGTAAATCCACGGACCTGATTTCCGTCGAAGAGGGCATCGGCAAGGTCAAGGCCGCGCTGGAAGCGCGCGTCGACCCGGCGCTGTCGATCATTGCGCGCACCAATGCCGGCGTGCTGCCCACCAGCGATGTGATTGCGCGTACCAAGGCTTATGAAAAGGCCGGTGCTGACGGCATCTGCATGGTCGGCGTCAAGGACTTCGACCACCTGGAGCAGATCGCAGAGAACCTCAGCGTTCCCCTGATGCTGGTGACCTACGGCAACCCACAACTGCACGACAGTGAGCGCCTGGCCAGCCTGGGTGTGCGCATCGTGGTAGCCGGGCATGGCGCCTACTTCGCCGCGATCAAGGCCACCTACGACAGCCTGCGTGCCCAGCGTCAGCTGACCCACAGCACTTCGAACCTCAGTGCCACGGAATTGACCCACACCTACACCTTGCCGGAAAGTTATGTGGCGTGGGCTGAAGAGTTCATGGATGTAAAAGAGTAATCAATCACTCACGGTTCAGCCGTTGGCGCATCCCTGCGCTGGCGGCCGGGCCGGGCTGTACCTCGCACTGATCCATCGCCACCAACGCACCTTCAGCCGTCGCCATCACCGGCTGCACCGGTCGGCCCGTCTCGCGTTCCACCACCTCGACACTGATGCCCTCCTCGGCGTAATGCCGGTTGCCCCACGCCACTAACGCCATCAGCACCATACGAAAGTCCTCGCCCCTGGCCGTCGGCACGTATTCGTAGCGTGGCGGGCGCTCGCTGTAGGCACGGCGCTCCAGCATCCCCGCTTCCACCAAGCCATTAAGCCGGCGCGTCAACATGTTGGGCGCGATGCCCAGGCTGCGCGAGAACTCATCGAAACGGCGCAGGCCGTGCAAGGCGTCGCGCATGATCAGCATGCTCCACCACTCCCCTACCCGTTCAAGGCTGCGGGCGATGGGGCATTCGGCACTGATGAGGGATTTGCGCTGCATAAGTATTCCTGTGTGCGAGTACAAACTTGAAGGATGCCATGTTACTTTCATGATGATAGTGACGTCCATACGCTGTGTATCCTTCAAGCAACAGGAGTCGATTGAGCATGAGTAAACGTATCGTCGTGACGGGCATGGGCGCGCTGACGCCGCTGGGATCGAGCGTGGAATCCACTTGGCAGCGCTTGCTGGACGGGCAGTCGGGCATCCGTCGTTTGCCGCAAGAATTGATCGGTGATCTGGCGATCAGCATCGGCGGCCAGGTGCAAAGTGTGCTGCAAGACCCCGAAGCCGGTTTTGATCCTGATCGACTGCTGGCGGCCAAGGAACAGCGCAAGATGGACCGCTTTATCCTGTTCGCCCTGGCGGCCGCGGATGAAGCCTTGAAGCAGGCCAATTGGGCACCCAAAACACCCGAGGAGCAGGAGCGCACGGCGACCATCATCGCCTCCGGCGTCGGTGGCTTCCCAGCCATTGCCGATGCGGTGCGCACCACCGACAGCAAGGGCCCGCGTCGTTTGTCGCCCTTCACCATTCCATCGTTTCTGAGCAACATGGCTGCCGGGCATGTGTCGATCAACTATGGCTTGAAGGGCCCGCTGGGTGCGCCTGTCACTGCGTGTGCCGCCGGGGTTCAAGCTATCGGCGACGCAGCGCGAATGATCCGCGCCGGAGAAGTCGACGTCGCGGTATGCGGAGGTGCCGAAGCGGCGATTCATCGCGTCAGCCTTGCCGGCTTCGCCGCGGCGCGGGCGTTGTCCAGCGATTTCAATGACAGCCCGCAGCGTGCTTCGCGGCCCTTCGATCAGGCGCGCGACGGCTTTGTGATGGGCGAAGGCGCCGGCATTCTGGTGATTGAAGAGCTGGAGCATGCCCTGGCACGGGGTGCGCAGCCGATTGCCGAACTGGTGGGCTATGGCACCAGCGCAGACGCCTATCACATGACAGCAGGGCCTGAGGATGGTGACGGTGCGCGCCGGGCAATGACCCAAGCGTTGCGCCAAGCGGGTATCGAGGCGTCGCAGGTGCAGTACCTGAATGCCCACGCAACCTCCACACCTGTGGGCGACAAAGGCGAGCTGGCGGCGATCAAAACGGTATTTGGTACCGGCGGCAGCCCGGCGATCAGCTCGACGAAATCCGCCACCGGCCACTTGCTCGGTGCTGCGGGGGGCATCGAAGCCGTCTTCACCGTACTCGCCCTGCGTGACCAGATCGCGCCAATGACACTCAACCTGGAAAACCCGGACGCCCTCGCCGACGGCCTGGACATGGTGCGTGGTGAGGCGCGCCCCATGGCGATTGAATATGCGCTGTCCAATGGCTTTGGCTTTGGCGGCGTGAACGCCAGCGTGCTGTTCCGACGCTGGAGATGAGCCAGGGTTTGCCCCAGAGGTGAATTTCACCGACCATGGCGCCTTTCTGTTCCTGCCAACACGAGGTGCCCATGGCCAACCACGACCTGTCCTATACCCCTGATCCGGACGCCGATTCCATCTCCTCTGACGTGATCGGCTTCAACGGCATCCTGGTCTCCACCCAGATTCCCACCCGTGCCGATGGCAGCCTGGAGCTGGGCGATATCACCCAGCAAAGCGAGTGCACCCTGCAAGCGCTGAAAGTCGCGCTGGAAAAAGCCGGCAGCTCCATGGACCGGGTTATGCACTTGACTATTTACCTCACCGACATGGCCGACCGTGCCGCGTTCAACGAGGTCTACAAGCGCTTTTTCGCCAAGCCCTGGCCAGTGCGGGCAGCAGTGGGCGTTGCCGCCTTGGCGGTGGAAGGTATGCGGGTGGAAGTGACGGCGATGGCTGCCAAGGCTTGAATCTGTGACGTTTTTAGAACCGAACTGATCGGAATGTTGAACTCGGTCAAAAAGGTGGGAGCTGGCTTGCCTGCGATAGCGGTGGTGAATGTTCAATCGCCATCGCAGGCAAGCCAGCTCCCACATTGGGGCTTCGTTGCGTTGAGTAATGCGTTCGCTTAACGGACTTGCATTAGGCCCGACAGCCCTGCGGTAGATGCCGCCCAGGCATTTCGCGGCTACAATGCGCGCCTCAACCGTGACAAGCCTGACTAAAAAAACTATGTCCTTGCCCAAGCATCACCTGGAATTGCTCAGCCCTGCCCGCGATGTCGCCATTGCGCGCGAGGCTATCTTGCACGGCGCCGACGCCGTTTATATCGGCGGGCCGAGCTTCGGCGCCCGCCATAATGCGTGTAACGAGGTGAGCGATATCGCTCAACTGGTGGAATTCGCCCGCCGCTACCACGCCCGCGTCTTCACCACCATCAACACTATCTTGCATGACAACGAGCTGGAGCCCGCACGCAAGCTGATCCATCAGCTCTACGATGCCGGTGTCGATGCGTTGATCGTGCAAGACCTGGGCGTGATGGAGCTGGATATTCCGCCGATCGAGCTGCACGCCAGCACCCAGACCGACATCCGCACACTGGGCCGGGCCAGGTTTCTCGACCAGGCCGGTTTCTCGCAGTTGGTACTGGCCCGCGAGTTGAACCTGCAAGAGATTCGCGCCATTGCCGATGAGACCGATGCTGCCATCGAGTTCTTTATCCACGGCGCCCTGTGCGTAGCCTTCTCCGGCCAGTGCAATATCTCCCACGCGCAAAATGGCCGCAGCGCCAACCGTGGCGACTGCTCCCAGGCCTGCCGCCTGCCCTACACCTTAAAAGATGACCAAGGCCGCGTTGTAGCCTTTGAAAAGCACCTGCTGTCGATGAAAGACAACAACCAGAGCGCCAACCTGCGCGCCCTGGTCGAAGCGGGCGTGCGTTCGTTCAAGATCGAAGGCCGCTACAAGGACATGGGCTATGTGAAGAACATCACCGCCTACTACCGCCAGCGCCTCGACGAGATCCTCGAAGACCGCCCGGACCTGGCCCGCGCTTCCAGCGGCCGTACCGCGCACTTCTTCCTGCCCGACCCGGAAAAAACCTTCCACCGTGGCAGCACCGATTACTTTGTCAGCGACCGCAAGATCGACATCGGCGCCTTTGACACCCCGACCTTCACCGGGCTGCCCGTGGGCACCGTGGAAAAAGCCGGCAAGCGCGACTTGCAGGTGGTCACCCATGAGCCGCTGTCCAACGGCGACGGCCTGAATGTGCTGATCAAGCGTGAAGTGGTGGGCTTTCGTGCCAACATCGCCGAGCCCAAGGGTGAGTTCGAGGAAGACGGTGAGAAGCGCTACCGCTACCGCGTCGAGCCTAACGAAATGCCGGCCGGCCTGCATCAACTGCGCCCCCATCACCCGCTCAACCGCAACCTGGACCACAACTGGCAACAGGCCCTGCTCAAGACCTCGGCCGAGCGCCGTATCGGCTTGTCATGGGTCGCGCGCCTGCGTGAAGAGCAGCTGCAAATCACCGCGACCAGCGAAGAAGGCATCAGCGCCAGCGTTATCCTGCCCGGCCCGTTTGGCGTGGCCAACAAGCCGGAACAGGCGCTGGACACCCTGCGCGACCTGCTCGGCCAGCTCGGCACCACCGAATACCATGCCACCCGCATCGAGCTGGATGCGCCGCAGGCATTCTTCATCCCCAACTCGCAGCTCAAGGCCTTGCGCCGTGAAGTGATCGAAGCGCTGACTGCCGCACGCGTCGCCGCGCACCCACGGGGTGGGCGCAAGGCTGAAACCTCGCCGCCGCCGGTTTACCCTGAGGCGCACTTGTCGTTCCTGGCCAACGTCTACAACCAGAAGGCCCGGGACTTCTACCATCGTCACGGCGTAAAGCTGATCGACGCAGCCTTCGAAGCCCACGAAGAAACCGGCGAAGTGCCGGTGATGATCACCAAGCACTGCCTGCGTTTCTCGTTCAACCTGTGCCCTAAACAGGCCAAGGGCGTGACCGGGGTGAAGACCAAGGTGGCGCCGATGCAGTTGATCCATGGTGACGAAGTGTTGACCTTGAAGTTCGACTGCAAACCTTGCGAGATGCACGTGGTGGGCAAGATCAAGGGGCATATCCTCGGCCTGCCGCAGCCAGGCAGCGCAGTGGAGCATTTCAACCCGGAAAACCTTATCTACCAAGGCACGCACTAACCCTCACCTGTAGGAGCGAGCTTGCTCGCGAAAAACCAGAGAACGCCGCGTTTCACCCCGATGCGCTGCGTCATCGTTAACCATCTTCGCGAGCAAGCTCGCTCCTACCCAGGTTGCGGGGCCACCACCAGCCCCGCTGCAACCCCGCCGCTGCCAGCAGAATCGCCGCCACGCCCAGCCATTGCAGCCACCCCAGGCGATGCCCGAACGCAATCCAATCCACAAAGATCGCTGCAATCGGGTAGATGAACGACAGTGCGCCAGTAATGGCCGTCGGCAATTTCTGGATCGCGCCATACAGCAGCACATACATCAACCCGGTATGCACGACCCCCAAGGTCACCAGCGCAGCCCAGGCATTTGTGGACGCAGGTAAGCCATTCCAGGGCACCAGCGGTGCCAGTAGTACCGCACCAGTGGCCACCTGAATCAATGCCATCAAATGTGGCGGTATTTCCTTGAGGCGCTTGATGATCAGCGCAGCGATCGCATACAAAAATGCCGCCCCCAGGGCCAGCGCGATGCCTACCAGATAATCACCGCCACCGGTTTGCTCGCCATGGGCGGTGACAATCGCCAACATGCCCAGGAACGCGACGCTCAACCACGCCAGTTTCTGCACGGTGATTTTTTCACCGAGAAACACCGCCGCCAGCATCACCAACATAAACGGCTGCACGTTATACACCGCCGTGCTGATAGCGATGGAGGCACGGGAATAGGATTCAAACAGCAACAGCCAGTTGCCGACAATGGCCACGCCGCTGAGCATGGCCAGCCCCAGTTTCGCCCAACTGAGCAGGTCTACACGCAGGTAACCCAGCCAGGCGCACACCAGTAACAGTGTCAGCGCGCCGATCACGCAGCGCCAGAACACCACCTCGATCACCGACACGCCAGACACCAGCACAAACCAGCCAATACTGCCCGAGATCAGCATGGCGGCGACCATTTCCCACGACCCGCGACGGATGGATGAATCCATGATTGAAGCTCCTCAAGTGAAGCTCCAGTATGGCAATCTGTCCGCGACGGCTACAGCGTCTAAAAAAGGCAAAACCCCGAATTCACCTTTTCTTATTAGGCACAGACCATGATCGACACCATCGACCAGCAATTGATCGCCGCCTTGATGGACGACTCGCGGCTGTCCCTCAAGGCCCTTGCGGGCATCACCGGGCTGTCCTCGCCCAGCGTCAGCGAACGCCTGCGGCGCCTGGAAGAACGCGGCGTGCTGACCCACTACACCGTCGACATCGACCCCAAACACTTCGGCTACCTGCTGCAAGCCATCGTGCGCATCCGCCCCCTGCCCGGCAAACTGCAGGAAGTGGAGCGCCAGATCCAGGCAATCCCTGAATTCACCGAATGCGACAAGGTCACCGGCGAGGACTGCTTCATCGCACGCCTGCATGTGCGCACCATGGACCAGTTGGACAGCCTGCTGGACCGGATCAATGGGTATGCCGAAACCAATACGGCGATCGTGAAGAAAACCCCGGTGAAACGGCGCCTGCCGCCGCTGGGGGATCGCTAAGGTGCCATGCCAAGGGCGTGTCATGACCAAACACAGTCAAATGTGGGAGCGGGCTTGCTCGCGAATACAGGGTGTCAGTCACCGACTATGTTGACGGGTATACCGCATTCGCGGGCAAGCCCGCTCCCACAGGGGATCTGCGCCGGGCGCTGATTCTGTGGGCAATACATAATTAGTGTGGGAGCTGGCTTGCCTGCGATAGCGATGGTTCAGTTGAATATTCAGTGACTGACACGCCGCATTCGCGGGCAAGCCCGCTCCCACAGAAGCCACTTCAAGCCGTTGATTGTTTGAACCCGCACTTGGCCACGGCCCTCCAACCTGAATGAACCACGGCCGGGTACACGCACAATGACGTTCATTTTATGGTTGGCCGTATTGGGCGCGGTGCTGCTGACGCTCGCGCTCACCTCCTCCTACCTGCGCTGGATGCCAGTCACCACCTCAGCGGTGTGCCTGCTGCTGGGTATCGCCATCGGCCCGCTGGGCGTTGACTTGCTGGACCTGGACATCAAGGATTCGGCGCGCTGGATGGAGCACCTGACCGAAGTGGCAGTGCTGTTTTCGCTGTTTGTCAGCGGCTTGAAATTGCGCCTGCCGCTCAAGCATCGCACCTGGCGCATCGCCTTTGGGCTGGCCGGCCCGGTCATGCTGTTGACCATCCTCGGTACCGGGCTGTTGCTGCATCACCTGCTGGATATGTCGTGGGGCGTGTCATTGCTGGTGGGCGCGATTTTGGCGCCGACCGACCCGGTGCTGGCGGGCCTGGTTCAGGTCAACAATGCCCAGGATTACGACGCGCTGCGCTTCGGCCTGTCCGGCGAAGCGGGGCTGAACGATGGCAGCGCCTTTCCGTTTGTGATCTTCGGCCTGCTGTTCATGCAACACAGCGGCTTCGATGGCGACTGGGTCGGCGGTTGGGTGCTGAAAAACCTGGTATGGGCGGTGCCGGTCGGGCTATTGATCGGCTACTGGATGGGGCGAGGTATCGGCCGTGTGACGTTGCGCCTGCGGCTGATCAATGCCGACAGCACCCTGTCGCCCAATGATTACCTGACGCTGGCATTGATCGCCCTCGCCTATGTGAGCGCCGAAGCCGTGGGCGGCTATGGCTTCCTGTCGGTATTCGCGGCGGGCCTGGGGTTGCGTCAGGCCGAGGTGAAGTCCACCGGTAATGCCCAGACACCCGCCGAGCACCTGGCGCAACCGGTGGTGGGCCACCTTGAAATCGAGCCCGAGCAAGCCTTGCATGGCGACGTCAGCCACCTGAAAGACACCCAGATCGCGGCAGGTGTGATGATGGGCGACATGCTGGCCTTCGGCAGCCTGGTGGAGCGGGCCATGGAGGTGTTCCTGGTGACAGTCTTGGGCATCGTGCTGATCAGCCACTGGGAGTGGGCCGCGTTGGCGGTAGCGCTGCTGCTGTTCTGTGTAATTCGCCCCGCCAGCGTATTCGCCATGCCGTGGGGCCGCCTCCTGGACCGTCGTCAACGCAGCCTGGTCAGTTGGTTCGGTATTCGTGGGATCGGCAGCATTTACTACCTGTTCTATGCGCTCAACCATGGGCTGGTCGGCACCAGCAGCGAGGTGGCGGTCAACCTGACGCTGTCGGTCATCGCGTTGAGCATCCTGGCCCATGGCCTGAGTACCCAGCCGATGCTGGCGTGGTATGAGCGTCAGGCTGCGCAAAAAAAATGAATCCTGCACCGCGCCGGGGTTTCAAACAGTCAGGACCCACAGTACGAGCCAGCCAATGAAAAAGATCGCCCAACGATTGCTTGAGGAACGCCAACGCCTGGGATATTCGCAGCAATATCTGGCGCAGGCAGGCGGCGTGACCGCACGCGAGCAACGTCAATATGAAGTGGGCGAAGACCTGCCCCATGCCGACTATCTGGCAGCCTTGGCCGAGCATGGGGTGGATGTGGTGTATGTGATCACGGGCAAGCGCAGCACGGTGGTCAATATCAGCCGCGACCAGGCGCAGACGCTGATCGATAACCGCGTGGTGGGCCAGGAGGTGTCGCTGGACGGCGGGGCCGAGGAAGAAGTCTACTTCAAGCTCAGTAACCCCTCGGGCCCGCCGCCGGATCAGTCCTGATTTTCAGTGTTGCCAACGTCCGCCGCTTCATCCAGGTTGTTCAGCGGTACCTCGGCATCGTCCATCAGCGAACCCGGGTCTTCGTTGCCGGGGTCGTTGAGTTCTTCGTCCAGTTCTTTTGACATGTGCGTCTCCTCTAACCGCCTTGGGTATCGATGTCGGCATCGGTTTCAGGCTTGGGCTCGCGCTCAGGCTTGAAGTCTGGACTGTAGTCGTTTTCCTTGGCCTTTGGGTCGCTCGCAGGCGTCGGATCCTTGGGCGCATCGGCGGCGGTGCCAGGGGCAGGCTCGCCGCCGTCGATCGCGGGGTCATTGCGATTGTTAGTCTGTGGATCATTAGATTGGGTCATGAGGCACCTCTTTGCAGGCCGGTAAAAAATCTGTACCGCATAGAGGTAAGGCGTCATGGCCACGGCTGAAGTTCCGTTCGCTTGCTCAGCGCAGCGGGTTGTCTACCTGGATATAGAACGCATAGATGCCCAACACCAGCCAGAACACCATGAACAGCCATGGCGCACGCATGGAAAACAACAGCGACTTGCGATAGCCCTTGTGGCTCGACTCCACCTCGGAAAACAGCGGCGATTCATCGTACGCCATGCCCATCACCGGCTCGCTGCGCAGCAATTCGCTTTGCTTGTAGTGCCAGTGGTCGATGATTTCATACGCCGCACGGATACCGGGCCAGGCATTCAGCGAACTGAGAATACCCAGCGAAACCAGGAAGATCGGCACCACCAGCGTGAACAGCTTGCCCCATTCCGGGTTGAGGTTACCCATGCCGGAAACAAAGGCAATCACCAGGAAGGACTGCGCCGTCAGGTAGGCGTCGGTGCGGTTGGCCAGGATGCTGGTTTCGTACTGAATCTCGCGCCGGTAAAAGTCGAGGCGGTCCTTGGGCGAGCCGAAAATCTTTGCGTTGTGTTCGCTGTGGTCGTTCAGGGCCGCTTCCGGAGTGTGGGGGGAGATGATTCTGGACACGACGGTGCTCCACAAGGTGACGAAACTCCTTAGAAGAATCGGGGCTCGGTGAAGTTCAAGTGGGTTGGCGCACCAATCTGAAACACGCCGCGCCCCATTGTGGTGAGCCCGCCCCTGTGGCGAGCGAGCTTGCTCGCGCTGGGCTGCGCAGCGGCCCTGATAAAAGCGGGAGCGCTGCGCACTCCAGCGCGAGCAAGCTCGCTCGCCACAGGTAATCGCTGCTCTGTCGGCATTCCGGCACAGGCATTGCTTTATCCATTCACCATCCCGAAAACAGGAGCATGCGTTACCCCCCGACCCAGAGCCGCCCCCATAAGAAAGTAAGGACCAGGTCTGTTGGCACCTTCAGCCACGGGCTCATAAAAACATGCGTTTTTTTAAGCGGCAGTGCCACCCAAAGCCACACTGGGCACTGACAAGGTACTGGAATGGCTCGATCTTTCTTTGATGAAATGAATGACGCAAACGGCGTATGCCGTGCGCACTATCAGGACTTCTCTCGCTGGCTGGCCAACACGCCGCCGGAACTGCTGGCCCAGCGTCGCCGTGAAGCGGATTTGCTGTTCCATCGCGCCGGGATCACCTTCACCCTGTATGGCGACGAGCAAGACACCGAACGCCTGATTCCCTTCGACATCATTCCCCGCAGCATCCCCGCCAGTGAATGGAGCCTGATCGAGCGCGGCTGTATCCAGCGGGTTAATGCATTGAACATGTTCCTCGCCGACATCTACCACGACCAGCGCATCATCAAGGCCGGGATCATTCCCGCCGACCAGGTCCTGGGCAATGAGGGCTATCAGAAAGCCATGGTCGGTCTTGACCTGCACCGCGGCATCTACTCGCACATCTCCGGCGTCGACCTGGTTCGCGACGGCGACGGTACCTACTACGTGCTGGAAGACAACCTGCGCACCCCCAGCGGCGTGAGCTACATGCTCGAAGACCGCAAGATGATGATGCGCCTGTTCCCGGAAGTGTTCGCCAAGCAGCGCATTGCGCCGGTGGATCATTACCCTAACCTGCTGCTCAAGACCTTGAAGAACTCCAGCCGCCTGGACAATCCCAACGTGGTCGTCCTGACTCCAGGGCGCTTCAACAGCGCCTTCTTCGAACACGCGTTCCTTGCCCGGGAAATGGGCGTGGAACTGGTGGAAGGCGCCGATCTGTTCGTGCAGGACCTCAAGGTGTTCATGCGCACCACCGACGGCCCCAAGGCCGTGGACGTGATCTACCGGCGCATCGACGACGCTTTCCTCGACCCCCAGGCGTTCAACCCCGAGTCGATGCTCGGCGTGCCCGGGCTGGTGGCGGCTTACTGCGCCGGCAATGTGGTACTGGCCAACGCCATCGGCACCGGGGTGGCTGACGACAAGTCGATCTACCCCTACGTACCGGCCATGATCCGCTTCTACCTGGACGAGGAACCGATCCTGCAGAACGTGCCGACCTTCCAATGCCGCAAGCCCGATGAACTGTCCCATGTGCTGGCCAACCTTGAGCAATTGGTGGTCAAGGAGACCCAGGGTTCCGGCGGCTACGGCATGCTGGTGGGCCCGGCGTCGACGGCCGCCGAGATCGAAGACTTCCGCCAGCGCATCAAGGCCCGTCCCCATGCCTATATCGCCCAACCCACCTTGAGCCTGTCCACCTGCCCGACCTTTGTCGAAAACGGCATCGCGCCCCGGCACATCGACCTGCGACCCTTCGTGCTCTCGGGCAAGGAAACCCGCCTGGTGCCCGGTGGCTTGACCCGCGTGGCGCTGAAGGAAGGCTCGCTGGTCGTCAACTCGTCGCAAGGCGGTGGAACCAAGGACACCTGGGTGGTGGAGGGCTGAGTATGCTGAGTAGAACGGCTGCAGATCTGTATTGGATGTCGCGCTACCTGGAACGCGCCGAGAACCTGGCACGCATGCTGGAAGTCAGTTATTCGCTGTCCTTGATGCCCCAGGCCGGGCGCAGCGATGGCCTGGATGAACTGGCGATGTCGTTGCTCAGCAGCGGCACCCTGGACAGCTACCTGGAACGGCACCAGACCCTGGATGCTGAGCGCATGTTGCACTTCTTTGCCCTCGATGCAGAAAACCCCGCGAGCATTTACAACTGCCTGCGCGCCGCCCGAGGCAATGCCCATGCGGTACGCGGGCGCATCACCGCCGACATGTGGGAAAACCTCAACGCCACCTGGCTGGAAATGCGCAGCATCGCCGCCGGTGGCCTGGCGCGACACGGTATCAGCCACTTCTGTGACTGGGTCAAGCAGCGCTCGCACCTGTTTCGTGGCGCAACCTCGGGCACCATCATGCGCAATGACGCCTACCGCTTCATTCGCCTGGGCACCTTTGTCGAGCGCGCCGATAACACCCTGCGCCTGCTGGATGCACGCTATGAGATGTTCGGCGAAGAGTCCGAAGAAGTCAGCGACCTGTCGGCACGCGGTTATTACCAGTGGAGCGCCCTGCTGCGCGCGTTGTCGTCGTTCGAGGCGTATACCGAGCTGTATCCGAATGCCTTGAATGCACGCTCGGTATCCGAGCTGTTGCTGTTACGCAGTGATGTGCCGCGTTCGCTGCATGCCTGCATCGAGGAATTGAGCCATATTCTGGCGGACCTGCCCGGCAGTTATGGGCGCACGGCGCAACGCCTGGCGGCGGAGTTCGAGGCGCGGCTGCGGTACACGGGGATTGATGAGATTCTGGAAGATGGGCTGCACACTCGGCTGACAGAATTCATCGACACCGTGCGTGAGTTGGCGCGGGAGATACAAAGCTCCTACCTGGAAGTGGTCTAACACAAACCTGTAGGAGCGAGCTTGCTCGCGGAAAACTCACCGGCGCCGCGTTTATTCAGAAAACCCGCGTTATCGTTGACGTTTTTCGCGAGCAAGCTCGCTCCTACTGGGGGGTGATCGCCCACCAGCGCGGCAGCAACTGGCGCACCCGCGACTCGCCGAAGCGGTCATCGATCAGCATCACCACCCCGCGATCCTGCTGGCTGCGGATCACCCTCCCCGCTGCCTGCACGACTTTCTGAATGCCGGGATACAGGTAGGTGTAGTCGTACCCCGCGCCAAAGACCGCGCCCATACGTGCCTTGATCTGTTCATTCACCGGGTTGAGCTGCGGCAAACCCAGGGTGGCGATAAAGGCACCGATCAGGCGCGCACCCGGCAGGTCGATACCTTCGCCAAACGCACCGCCCAGTACCGCAAAGCCAATGCCCTGGCTGTGGTGGGTGAACTGCTCCAAAAAGGCGTGGCGCTCGGCCTCGGCCATGCCCCGCGCCTGCAACCACAACGCAATCTGCGGGTGCCGTTCGGCCATTAACTGGGCCACCTGTTGCAGGTAATCGAAGCTTGAGAAAAACGCCAGGTAGTTACCCGGTTGCGCGGCGAATTGCCGGGCGAGCAGTTCCACAATGGGCTCCAGCGATGCCTGGCGATGCACAAACCGCGTAGAGATGCGGTCAACGATGCTGACCTGCAATTGCTCGGCCCTGAACGGTGACGCCACATCAACCCAGGCGGTATCCGCCGGCAGGCCCAGCAAGTCGGCGTAATAATGGCGCGGGCTCAGGGTCGCAGAAAACAGCACGCTGCTGCGTGCGGCGGTCAGCCTGGGCCGGATGAACTCGGCCGGCACCACATTGCGCAGGCACAGGGTCGAGCTACTGCGCTTGCCGCTGAACTGGCGCTTGGTGATATCGAAGATAAAGTGCTCGTTGAACAGCTCAGCCACTTTGGCCCATTGCAGCGCGTCGAAGTAGAAGGCTTGCAAGTCACCGCTGAGGGCTTCGGGGTGGTCGTTGAAGTAGTCGCCCATGGCGCTGGTGCACAGGCTCAGGGCCTGGAGCAGTTTGTCCGGTTTGGCCGCGTATGCCTGATACGGCGCGAGTTGGTCCTTGTGCAACGCATTCCACTCGCGGTTCAAGCGCTGCAAGGGCTTCTTCAGTGTCTCGGGCGCGCTCTCGCGCAAGGTCTTGAGGCTGTACTGGTCCAGGCTGGCGCTGTACATCGAGCGCGCACGTTCGACCAGGTTGTGCGCCTCGTCCACCAGCGCCGCGACGCGCCATTGGTTGAGCTGGGCCAGGCCGAACAGCATGGCGCCAAAGTCGAAATAATAGTTGTAGTCGGCGACGATCAGGTCGCTCCAGCGCGCCATTTCCTGGCTCAGGTAGTACGGGCATACCTGATGGGCCAGCGCTACGTTGCGCAGGCTGCGCTGGTCGAGCAGGCGCACCTGGGACGCAGCCTGGCGGGCGGCAGGCAGGCGGTCGTAAAAACCCTTGGCCAATGGGCAGGAATCACCGTGGCAGGCTTTGTCCAGGTGTTCGCACGCCTTGTCCCGGGCCACCAGTTCAAGCACACGCAGTGACAGCTCGGGGCTGCTGTCGTACAGCACCTGGGCGGCATCCAGGGCCAGCTTGCGGCCGGGCGTCTTGGCGGTGAGGAAGAACAGTTTGTCCAGTTGCTGCGGCGCCAGGGCCTTGATCAGCGGGAAAATGGTGCCGATGGTCTTGCCAATGCCAGTGGGCGCCTGGGCCATCAGGCACCGGCCCGTACTCACCGCTTTGTAGACCGACTCGGCCAGGTCGCGCTGCCCGGTACGGAAGTCGGCATGGGGAAACGCCAGGCTCTGCGCAGCGGCGTTACGCGCGTCGCGATGCTGCATCTCTTGCCGGGCCCAGTCCAGGAACAGCGCGCATTGCTGATTGAAAAACTGCTCAAGGCCTGGCGCATCGAATCGCTGGTTCAGCACGGTTTCGCCTTCGCCGACGATATCGAAGTACACCAGCGCCAGGTCAATGTGATCGAGGCCGAGTTTCTGGCACATCAGCCAGCCATACACCTTGACCTGGGCCCAGTGCAGTTGCCGGTGGTTGGCGGGCTGAGCGGCGAGGTCGCCACGGTAGGTCTTGACTTCTTCCAGGCGGTTGGCGTCCGGGTCATAGCCGTCCGCCCTGCCCCGCACCTTGAGCTGCTGGTAGTCGCCCTCCAGGGCAACCTCATGCTGATAATGCGCGCTGCGCCGGGACGCCACCGTACGATGGCCGACAATGCCTTCCTGGGCGCTGGGCGACGGCGTAAAGCGCAGGTCGAGGTCGCCGACCTTGGCGGTGAACTCACACAGCGCCCGCACGGCCACGCTGTAACTCAAGCGGGTTGCTCCGCCCAGCGCACGTAGCAAACGGTGACCGGCATCTGGTATTCGCCGCAGAATGCCAGCCAACGCAACTGGTTGTCTTGCAGGCGGTCGCCGGGGCCCTTGACCTCGATCATGCGATAGGTGTTTTGCGCCGGCCAGAACTGGATGAGGTCCGGCATCCCGGCCCGGTTGGCACGGATATCCTGCAACAGGCGCGTAAACCAATGGCGCAAATGCTCGGCGGGCAGGCAGGCCAGGGCTTGCTCCAGCAGGTCTTCGCTGAGCAGGTTCCAGAACACAAAGGGCGACTGAATGCCCCATTTGTCCATGTAGCGTTGGCGGATGCTGGCCTTGTAGCGACCGTCCTCCAGTTGCGCAAAGCACGCGGCAAACAAGGCTTCACGGCGCTGATAAAAGTCCTCGCTGTGCAAGTCCGCCGGCCCGCGCTGGAACGGGTGGAAGAACGCCCCTGGCAGCGGTGCGAAAATCGCTTCCCAGCACAGCAAGCCAAACAGCGAATTGATCAGGCCATTCTCGACGTAATGCACCGGCGCATCCGGTTCACTCAGGTGCGCCAGCACACAGGACTCCACCGACAGCAGCGGCTCCTGCACCAGCGCCAGGTCCAGGCGCGCCACCGCTTGGGGCTTGGCCCTGGGCAGCGCCGGCCCGCCAAGTTTGCGGCGCAGGCGCGGCACGACGCGCAGCAGGTGTTGTTGTTCCGCTGCGCTGTGTGGGGCCTGTTGCGCCTCGCTCGCCAAGGCCATGGCTTGGGCGTAATCCTCCTGGCGCTCCAGTACGCGGATCAGCCGCGCCCGCGCACCGGGATAAGTGCAATTGCGGTAGATCTGTTCGGCCAGTGCCAGCTCGGCGCAACGTTCGCAATACTGGCCGATCTGGAACAGCAGCTTGGCGCGGCGCTTTTCCAGCCAGGGGTTGTCGGTACACAGCGTGGCGACCTGTGCCAACACCGTATCCAATGCCTCACCGGCTTCAAAGGCTTGCTGGCAATGGTGCAGGAACAGAAACCCGTGCACGTCGTCACGGCTGCGTAAACCGCGAGACTCGGCGCAGAACTCGACTTTTTCATAGGTGTAGATACCCAGGTCCGCCAGCACGAACTCCGACCAGTCTTGGTGCAGGTTGCCGAAGAACATCAGGCGCAGGCGATCACATAACTCCATTACCGTCAGGCTATAGAGCACATCGTCCACGTCGGGGCACCACTGGGCAAAGCTGCGCGTTTCGGTAAATTGCGCGGCCAAGGGTTCAAGCCAATCGGCCTTGTTGGCCTTGGGTTGATCGATCCAGGGCCTGAAGGCGCCGAGCAGTTCACTTTTTTGCAGCAGCGCAAACAGGGTGGCAAACGGCAGCGGGCTTTGATCCTCGACCCATCCCAACTCACGCAAAGGCCGCGCCGCCGCATGAGGGCAACCGATTTCCAGGTAATGGAGCTTGGCGGCACGAAAATGCACGCCCTTGCGCATCACCATCCGCACCAACAACGCCTGGGACGCCTGGGGCAACCTGTCAAATTGCTGAATGAAATGCTGTTCGTGCGCATCGAGCAAATCGGCATAGCGTTGCCCCAACCACACCAGCACTTGGCGGAAGTTATGCAGGTAATACAAGGGGTCTTCGAGGGGGTTGGCCATGGCGCAGAGCAATCAAATACTGGTTATGCATACAGAGTGCCGGGGCAAAGCAGTTGTTGCAATCAGTAATAGATAAATGGCGCCTGCAACTTTTTGCAAAAAAACAATCTGATGAGGGGGTTGATCAAGTAATATTTATGGCCGCGCAGCCAGACGCTGCGGGACTTTTCAGGGTTAAAGGTAAGGGTTATGAACATGAAGAATTTGGGTCTGCCACTGGTTGCACTCACTTTTCTGGTATTAGCCGGTTGCTCCACGCAAACCGTAGTGACCTTGCAAAATGGCACGCAATATTTGACCAAGGACACGCCCAACGCCAAGACGGCCGACGGCTTCTACGAGTTCACCGATATTGCCGGCAAGCGTATTCGTATCAAGGCCGATGATGTGGCCACGGTGCGTAAGGAAAAATGATCATCTAGCAACACCCCATCAAATGTGGGAGCTGGCTTGCCTGCGATAGCGATTTGTCAGTCACCGCATGGCTGTCTCGACCGCCGCCATCGCAGGCAAGCCAGCTCCCACACCGAATACGTTAGCTGATGACTATCCCCTCCCCCGACAGACTGCTCACACCCACCAGCGTCACCGAATCCGTACCAAAACTAATGACGGTATCCCCGCCCACCACCTTGGCGTGATCGCGGTAATCATTGCTGCCCGCCACATCGTTGAACACCAGCTTGTCCGTCGCCTGATAGCCAATCACCCGGTCATTGCCAAACTGCCCGCTGAACAAAAACGTGTTATGCCCGCTGCTGTCGCGGATCGTGTCATTGCCCTTGCCGCCTTCGATAAAGTCCGCGCCCCTGCCGCCTTTGATCAGGTCGTCGCCGTCGCTGCCGATGATGAAGGTATTGCCCTTGTGCGTCTCTGCATTGCGGTTGAGGTCTTGCACCCAGGTGGTGGCCCGTGCCGGGTCGGACAGGTTGGCGACGATCACCGTGGAGTCGCGGGTCATCTGCTCGTAGAAGCCCGAATCGAGGATGCGGGTCATGCCGTCGCCGTAACCGGTGGGCAAGTGCGAGACCCAGGTGGGCAGGTTGAGGATGGAAAACGGCAGCACGTTCCACAGGGATGAGGCGTAGTGGTCGTTGAAGCTGACGATGTTGTCGGTGCTCGATTCGTGGGGTTTGTCGTGCACGCCCAGAGACGACAGGTTGAATGACGAGCCATCCAGGGCGCGGAACACCGGGTCGTTTTCATAGCCGACGTTAAGCACCTTGTCGCCGGCGCTCTGGGTCGGCGACGCGTAGGCCACGTAGTTGGAGTCCTTATAAAACCCTGACCAGGTGCTGTCGCTCAAATCGGCCATGCTGTTGACCGCCAGGCCCCCCAGGCTGTGGCCGCTGACCACGACGTCATTGCCGCTCAGGCCCTGGGCGCTGGCGTAGTCCGCCACGTTCTTGAGCAAGCCGCCAAAGGCTTCGCCCGCGTAGTTCTTGGCGTAATCCTTGGGCCCGAAGGCGGCGAGCAGGTCGCTGATCACATCGCCGATGGAGTCGGTGATCACACTTTCCCGAGGCCCCGAAGTGCCGCGAAAACTGATGCCGAGTTCCAGCAGTTTGCCAGCGTCATCATATTTGCCCAGCACCTCGGCCTGCGCCGTGCCGTAGCCGAATTTTTCGCCAAAGAAGGTGCCGCGTTCATCAACCTTGCCGCTGTAGCCCAGGGTGCTGGCGCTGATGGGCGTCCAGCCGGCTGCTTGCACCGCCTCAAGGGCGGCTTTTTCCGAGTCGGGGTTCCAGGGGATGCCGGGGATGACCCCTTGGGCGTTGGTGCCGCCAATCAGCGCGCTGACCAGGGTGGCGGGCAGGCCCAGGCCGAGGCCGTTGTTCTGGTAGCCGACGGCAAAGCCGTTATCCAGGTTGTGGTAGGAATACAGCGTGATCGCCATGGCATCGGCGAACAGCGCCTTGGAGTCCTCGGTACCGAGGTTTTTATAGTCAAAGATACCCATTGGTAGTGCCTCTCTGTTGTTGGATTTGTAGAGAAAGCCAAAACACCTGTTATCTGTTACCACCTGTAGGAGCGAGCTTGCTCGCGAAGGTCGTCAACGATGACGCGTTCTACCTGAAGGAACGCGGCGCACTTGAGTTTTTCGCGAGCAAGCTCGCTCCTACAGTGGTTTTTCAAAACTTTAGAACGCCCAATCCAGGCTCAAGCCGACGCCGTGCACCTTCTCCTTGCTGGCCAGCAGGCCGTTGTAATCGAAGTTCACCCGCGCATCCTTGCTCAAGGCCAGGCTGACCCGTGCCCCGACCAACGCAGCATCGCGCACCATTGGCGCACTTTCCACAGCGAACGAAGGGCCGCCCGAGGCAAACGCCAGGTGCTGCTCCGAATCGGTACTGCTCAGGTTGTGCTGCCAGCCCAGGGTGCCGGAGACTTCCAGTTGCTGGTGATCGTTGATATTGAAGGTCTTCAAGGCGCGCATACCCAGGGTGCTGAGCACCAGGTCACGGCTGTCATCGCCACTTCTCAGCGCGGCGGCGTCGCCCTTCTCTTTGAAGCTGTCAGTTGCCAGGTGCACGTAGGCCAGATTGGCGAACGGCTCCAGGGCCAGCGGTTGCAGGTTGATGCGGTACGCAGCTTCGGTGAACACCTGGGTGCTGTGGGCATCGACCTTGGCCTTTTGCTTGCCGCTGACGTCGCCGTATTGCAGGTCGCGTTTGACATCGGCGCGGTGCCAGCTGTAGGTCGCGCCGCCACTCAGGCGCCAGGCGCCGATTTCATGCCCGGCATAGGCGCCGAAATGGTAGCTGTCGACCGAAGCGCGGCTGTGGGTGCCGCTGCCCATGTTCAGCGACGTGTCGCTGTAGCCGGCCACCAGGCCAATGCGTGTGGCGTCATCGAGGGCACCGTCCACACCGGCGAGCATGCCGCCGATGGAGGTGGTGTAGCCCGCGGTGTCGTTGCGGCTGTCGGTCTTGCCCCATGCGCCCAGTGCCTTGACCCACACGTTGCCACGGCTGTCGATGGCTTGGCTGGCAGCGCCCATTTCACCGTTGCGCAGGCGTTCGCCCACGGCTTCGCGCACGTAGCGGCTGTCATTGACCAGCGCGGTTTCCAGCGCCGGGTAAACCTCGCCGCTCAGTTGCTGGAACGCGCCCTGGGCCGAGGCGGCCGTGGGTGCCAGCAGCAAGCTTTCATACACACCGTTGCCCGCGCCCAATTGCTCGACGGCGCCGGCCACGGCGCGCTGGTTCGGCGTGGCGGCCACACTGGTGAAGCTGTTGGTGCGTGCCACATCCAGTTGCACACCGTTGGCGGCGTAGTTCAAGGTGCCGCCGACAAACAGGTAGTTGGGCACCACTGCCGCGAAACTGCCGGTGACGCCACCTGCCGCTTGCAGGATGTTGTACTGACGGCCGATCAGGCTTTGGGCCTGGGTGGCGCTCAACAAGGTCGGGCTATTTTCCAGGGCCAGGGTCACGGTGCCGCCGTTGAGGGTGGCCGTGCCGCCGGCGACGATGCGATCGCTGCTGGTGGGCGACAGTTCTACCGCGTAGGTGGAACCCGGTTCAAAGTTGACGTTGCCCGCCACGTTCAAGGTGCCGATGGAATTGCCCGGCGCCACGGTGCCGCCGCTGTTCGCGCTCAGCGAACCGATACGCCCCGAACCACCGACCACGCCGCTCTGGCTCACAGTGACGTCGGAGGTAACCGAACCGTTGATCGCCAGCAAGCCCTGGTTGACCCGCGTCGGCCCGCTGTAGGTATTGGCGCCGGTGAGCACCAAGGTACCGATGCCCTGCTTGGTCAGGCCGCCATGGCCCGAGATGTCATTGCTCCACACATCGCGCCCGCAGTGCAGGTCGTCGCACACACGCTGGGTGGGTTTGCCGGCATCCACCACCGCGCCGACACCCGGCAGGTCCGCGACGAACTGGCCGCTGCCGTAGGCGCCGTCGATACGGAACTCGGCCGGGATATCCTCAGCGGTGATAAACATCCCTGGGCCGTTGACCGCTTTGCCCAGGTTGATCATGCCCCAGCCGTACAACGAGTCGATGCCCGGCGCGCCGAGGTCGGTGGCGGTGGTCTTGAGCACGGTGGAAATCTGGTCGCCGCTCATGTACTGGAAGCGCTCCATCAGCACCGCTGCGGCGCCCGCCACGTGAGGTGCGGCCATGGAGGTGCCGTTTTTGTTGGCCCAGTCGGTGGTGAGGTTGCTCAGGTCGGTACCGTTGATGATCGAACTGTAGATCTTGGTGCCGGGTGCCGACACGCAAAAGCTCGCCGCATAACCACAACGCGAGGAGAACGTACTGATCACGTAAGGATCGGGGCTGGCGGTATTCGGGTTCTGCTGGAGGGCCGCGACGGACAGCCAGTTAGGCGCGATCTCTGGCACAAAATACGCAAGGCCGGAAATCGCATCCGGGTTGTTGAGGTTGTAGTCATTGCCTGCGGCGAAGATGGTCAGCACACCGCTGCGGGCCGCGTCGATGGCGCCTTGGTACGCGCCACCTGCGAGGGTGCCAAGGATCGGCCGGATGGTATTGAACTGCGCCTGGGCCTCGTTGACGGTGAAGTTGGGGAACGCCGGATCACGGCCGCCTTTGGCGTACTGATCACCAATGCCGATGCCCCAACTGTTGTTGATGATGCGTGCGCCACTGGCGACCAGCCCATCCCAACCCGCCTTGTACACGGCGCCGTCGTTGCCAAGGATGATCCCGTCTTCCGGCCCCGGGTCACCGTTTTCGGCGGTGAGGATCTGTGCGTTGAACGCCACGCCATGCATCGGCCCGCCATCGCGGTTACCGGCCGCAATGCCGCCGACATGGGTGCCGTGGTTACCCAGCTTGCCGTTGGAGTCCTTGGACGGCGTGCCGTCGTAGCGGAACGCGTCGCCCGCCTTCACCGGGATATACGGGTCGGTGTATTGGCGAATGCCCTCGGTGACAATCGTCACCACCTTGTCGGGGCTGGCGAACTCCGGGTGCTGGGCGTACACCGGCTGGTCGAAGATCCCCAGCTTGACGCCCTTGCCGGTATAGCCAGCCGCATAGGCGGTGTCGGCGTGCACGGCGCCCAGGCCCCAGTCGGCCTTGAACTCATTACTGCGCCAGCTGGCGGCGTCGCCCAGTTTGCCGGTTTCCACATAGGGTGCAGCCTGGGCGGTCCCCAGGCTTGCCAGGCAACACAGCAACGCGCCGTATGGCACGCAGCTCAGCGCCTTGAGCGGATAGCCCGGGCCTGTGTGGATGGCGGTAGTTAACCCTGACTTGCTTTTTTTCACGGTGACCTTCCTTAGTTTTCTTATTGCACGTGTGTAAATCACTTTCTCCAGAACACCGCCGCTGATCGTTCCCACGCTCCGCGTGGGAATGCGGCCCCGGACGCTCTGCGTCCCAAAGCGTGACGCGGAGCGTCACAAGAGGCGTTACCACGCGGAGCGTGGGAACGATCAGCGGAGCGTGGGAACGATCAGGTTCGCGGTGTCTTCAGAACTGCCAGTTCAGGCTCAAGCCAACGCCCTGGGTTTTCGCGCGCCCACCCAGCTGGCCGTTGTAATCCAGGTTGACCCGCGTCGACGCATTCAACGCCAGGCTGGCCTGCACGCCCACCAAGGCAGCGTCGCGCAGCAATGGCGCACTGCGCACGGCAAATGAAGGCCCGCCCGCGACAAACGCCAAATGCTCTTCGGACTCCACCGCCGTCAGGCTGTGTTGCCAGCCCAACGAACCGGACAGGTCCAGTTGCTGGTGGTCATTGAGAGCCAGGGTTTTCAGGGCACGTACGCCAAGGGTGCTGAGCACCGCGTCACGCCGGTCGCTGCCGCGTTCGAGGGCCGCGGCATCGCCTTTTTCGTGGAAGGACTCGCTGTTGAGATGCACATAGGCCAGGTTGGCGAACGGCTCCAGGGCCACCGCCTGCAGGCGGATGCGGTACGCGGCCTCGGTGAAAACTTGCGCCGTGGTCGCGTCCAGCTTGGTTTTTTGCTTGCCGCTGACGTCACCCCATTGCAGATCGCGCTTCACGTCGCCGCGATGCCAGCTGTAGGCACCGCCGACGCTCAGGCGCCAGTCACCCAGCTCGCGCCCGGCGTACGCGCCAAAGTGGTAGCTGTCGATGGATGCCGATGAATGGGTACCACTGCCCATGTTCAAGGAGCTGTCGCTGTAACCGGCGACCACACCCACGCGGGTCTGCTCATCCAGCGCGCCATCCACGCCCGCCAACAGGCCACCGATGGAGGTAGTGGAACCCGCCGTTTCAGTGCGTCTGTCGGTCTTGCCCCAGGCGCCCAGTGCTTTGAACCACAGGTTGCTTTCACCGGTCACTGGCACATGGCGCAGGCGCTCGCCCACGGCATTACGCAGTTGCAGGCTGTCGTTGATCAGCATCGCACCCACAGCCGGGTAGATTTCCCCGGACAGTTGCTGCAAGCCCTGCTGGGCCACGGCGACCGATTGCGACTGCAGCAGGCTTTCATACACCGAGTTGCCGGCGCCCAATTGCTCGGCGGCCGCCGCGACGTTGCGCTGGTTGCGGGTGGCGCCGACGCTGGCGAAGCTGGCGTCGTTGCGCCCGACATTCAGTTGCACGGCGTTGGCGGCGTAGTCGAGGGTGCCACCGAGGAACAGGTAGTTGGGCAGCACTTGCCCGAACTGGCCCTGAATGCCGCCCGCCGCCTCGAGAATCGAGTACTGCCGGCCGATCAGGCTTTGGGCCTCGCTCTGGCTGAGCAAGGTGGGGCTGTTTTCCAGCGCCAGCGTGACGGTGCCGCCGCCCAGAACAGCCTGGCCGCCGGCGACAATGCGGTCGCTGCTGGTGGGCGTCAGTTCCACGGCATAGGTCGAGCCGGCGCCGAGGTTTACATCCCCCGCCACCTGCAATGTACCCACCGAATTGCCTGGCGCCACACGGCCGCCACTGTTTACCGACAACGCGGCGATACGTCCGGAACCGCCGAGGGTGCCGCTGTCATTCACCGTCACTGCCGAGGCCAGCGAGCCATTGACCGCCAACAGACCGCCGTTGACGAGGGTCGCACCGCGATAGGTGCTGTCGCCGCTGAGCACCAGGCTGCCGGCACCGGCCTTAATTAGGCTGCCCTCGTACACACGCTGGGCCGCCGCTTGGTCGCGGGCACTGCCGATGGCGTAATCAGTCTGGTCCTGCTGGCTGGCAGAGGCGCCCACGCCGTTTTGCCAGCCCTTGTCGATCAGGGTTTGCTGCCAGGCCGTGTGCTCGGCGCGGTCCTCGGCCTGGCGCTGAAGCAGCGCCTGGTCGGAGATGCCGTTGCTCCACACATCGCCCTGCCCGGCGGCCAGGTTGACCTCCATGGGGCCGAGCAATTGCCCAGGACCGTGCATCGCCCGGCCCAGGTCAGGCACGCCCCAGCCGACGATGGCGTTAGGCGCCTGGGTGATCGAGCCGTCGAGCTGCGTGGCGGTGGTCAGCAGCACCTGCAAGGCTTGCTCGTTGGTCATGTAAGGATAACGTTCCATCACCAGCGCCAACGCGCCAGTGGCATGGGGCGCTGACATCGAGGTGCCGGACTTCACCCCATACCCCCCGTCGGGAATAGTGCTGTTGATCAGCGCGCCGGGGGTAGAAATACACCAGTACTTGGCAACGCCGCACTTGTTGTATTTCTGGTTATTGGCTTTATCCAGCCCGGATACGGCCAGCCAGTGGCCTTCCAGTTCCGGCTGGAAATACGGCAAGGCCGAGCGCACGCTGGCGTTGGCATAGCCGCTGTTGCCGGCGCTGAACACGTTGATCACACCGGCCTTGGCCACGTCCGCCGCAGCGTCCAGCCAGGTGCCGCGGTTGTAATGCTGGGCGTACGCCGCGTGCATGTTGTCCAGGGTCTGGTAGCTGACGTCCTTGGGCTGGCTGCCCCAGCTGTTGTTGATAGCGCGCACGCCGGAGTCCACCAAAGCGGTGTACACGGTCTTGAAGTATTTGGGGTCTGGCGTGGGGCCGAACAGGAAGCTGTCGTTGGCGTTGGTGTTGCCCACATAGACCTGCGCGTTGTAAGCAACGCCATGCATGCCCACGCCGTCGCGGGCGGCGCCCATGGTGCCGGTGACGTGGGTACCGTGGGAATCGTTGTTCGGGTTGAGCGCGCCGGTGGTGCTGAAGGCGCTGCCATCGACATAGGTGCCAGTGGCGGTGACCGGGTGGAAACGGTCTTTGGCGGCTTCGGGGTGATTGGCATCGAACCCTGAGTCCAGCGCGCCGATTTTCACGCCCTTGCCGCTGATCCCGGCGGCGTAGGCTTCATCGGCTTTCATACGGCCCAGGCCCCAGTCGCTCTGGTACTCGGCCGAGCGCCAGCTGGCAGGGTTACCCGGTTGGCCGGTCTCGGTGTATTGCGCCTGTGCCGCAACGGACAGCAAGAGCAAGGAACCTGCGGTGAAGGGTTTGAAACGTGGTGAATCGGTGATCATGTGCACACTCCCTATTATTGTTATTCCCCCTGTAGGAGCGAGCTTGCTCGCGAAGCACTCACAGACGCCGCGTGCATCCAGGTTGCCCGCGTTATCGTTGACGTTTTTCGCGAGCAAGCTCGCTCCTACAGTTTTCCATCTGGGCCGAAGGCTTCGTCCACTTTGGCCAAGTCGGTGTCACGCAAGTTGCCCGCGTAGTAGTGCAATTTGGTCCAGGCCATCAAGTAGTCATAACGCGCCTGGGCCAGGTCGCGGCGGGTGCTGTACAGCTGCTGTTCGGCGTTCAAGGCGTCGAGGTTGACGCGCTCGCCGCCCAGAATGCTTTGCTTGGTCGACACCACCAGCGCCTCGGCGGATGCCAGCGCTTTCTGATAGGCGCGCAACTTGCTCACGCCTGACAGGCACGCACTGAACTGGCGACGCAGTTCGATCAGGGTTTCGCGGGTCTTGCCTTCCAGCTCGTACTCCGCCTGCTCCATGGCGCGGCTGGCCTGGCGGGTGGAGGCCGAGATACCGCCACCGGCATACAGCGGCATGCTCACTTCGACGCCGATGGTGTTGGTGTCGTAGCGCTGGTTATAGGTGTTGCCGCTGTCGGACTCCTGCTTGCGCGAGGTGGCATACGCGGTGATTCGCGGCAAATGCCCGGCGCGGTTGCGTTCCACTTCATAACGCGCCACTTCCAGGGACTGGCGCTGCGAAGCCAGCACCGGGTTGTTGGTCAATGCCAACTCATGCCAGGTGTCGTAGTTGGCCGGGGTCAGGGTGAACGCGGCAAAGCTCTGGTTCAGCGGTGCCAGGTCGTTGATGTTGACACTTTGCACACCGATCAATGCGCCCAGTTCCCGGAGCGAGGCGTCCTGCTCATCCAGGGCCTGGATCTCTTCGGCGGTGGCCAGCTCATAGCGCGACTCGGCTTCAAGGATATCGGTGCGGGTGCCCTCGCCTTGCTGGAACAGATGGCGGTTCTGCTGGAACTGTTGCTCGAAGGCCTTCTTCTTGGCCCTGGCGATGTCGATCTGGTCCTGGGCAAACAGCGCCTGGGTGTAATAGCTCAACACCCGCACCAGCAACGCCTGGCTCTTGTCGCGAAAGCTCTCATCGGCAAACAGCGCCTGGGCCACGCCCTTGCGGTAGTTGGCATAGGCTTCGTAGTCGAACAGCGGCTGTTGCAAGCTGAAGGTCGAGCCGTAGCTGTTGTAGTTGCGGTCGTCGCGGTAACTGCCGCCACGCCCGTCAGGCAGGTGCGCTTCGGAGTTGTTGCGGCCCTTGTTGTAGTTGTAGGACAGCCGCGGCAGCAAGCCGGCGCGGCCAATGGTGCGGTTTTCCAGGCCGGCGTCGCGTTCCTTGATGGCGCCGAGGAATACCGGGTCGTTGCGCAGCGCCTGCTCGTACACATCGAAGGGCCCCATGGCTGCCTGGGCACTGCCACACACCAGCAACAGCGAAATGAACACTGGCTTCATGCTCATTCCTCGGTCAACGCGGAGCCGGCGCGATCCAGCAGCGGCTTGAACAGATAGTTGAGCAAGGAACGCTCGCCGGTGCGCACGAACATCTCGGCGGGCATGCCGGGCTTGATCACCAGGCCGTTGAGTTTTTCCATCGCCGCCTCGCTCACGCTGGTACGCAGCACGTAGTACGGCGCGCCGGTTTTTTCATCGAGCATCTGGTCGGCGGAGATCAGGCTGACTTCGCCCGGCACCCGTGGCGTGCGGCTTTGGTTGAAGGCGGTGAAGAGGATGTCGACCGGCAAGTGCGTGCCGACCTTGTCCACCAGGTGCACGGGCAAATGCCCTTCCACTTCCAGGCGCGTGCCCTGGGGCACGATCTCCAACAGGGTTTCACCGGCGCGCACCACGGCGCCTTCGGTGTGCACGCTGAGGTTGACCGCAATGCCATCGGCCGGCGCGTTGATTTCGCTGTGCTGCAGGTTGAAGCCGGCGGAGGTCAGTTGCTGCTCCAGGGTCAGGCTGCGCAGTTGCGCGTCGGCCAGTTGGCTGCGCACTTCCTTTTGATATTCCTCGCTGTGCTGCTGCAACTTGAGGCGAGATTCGACAATGCCCTGCTCTATCCGGCCGCTTTCCCCGGCGTTTTGCGCCAGGTCCTGCTGCACCTGGGATAACTGGCGCTGGTAGTCCATCAGCCGGTTGCGCGGGATATAGCCGTTGTCGGCCAAGGGTTGCAGGTTGCTCAGTTGCGCGCGCAGGGATTGGGCCTGTGAGGTCAGGTCGCTGCGCGCACGGCGCATACCACTTAACTGAGAGGTGGCGCCTTCGATGCTGGCGCGAATCCCGGCCTGTTCACGGGCAAACGCGTCGCGACGGCTGCTGAACAGTTGGCGCTGACCTTCCAGCACCAGCATCAGGGCTGGATCAGGGTTGGCGCTCAGCTCAGCAGGAAAGGTAATACCGGGCAGGTTGTCACGTTCGCTCTGCCAGCGCGCCACACTGGCCCAGGCCATGCGGTACTGGGCTTGCAGCGATTGCACATCGGCCTGGTTCTGGGTCTGGTCGAGGCGAAACAGCGGCTGGCCTTGTTTGACCAGTTCGCCCTCTTTGACCAGGATCCGGCTGACCACGCCGGGGCTGAAGGTTTGTACGGCCTTGCGCTTGCCGGACACCACCACGGTGCCTTGGACCGGAATGCCCTGGTCCAACGGTGCGAGGCTGGCCCAGAGGAAAAACCCGCCGGCACCGACAAGGGTCATCACCCAGCCCATTTTTACGAAAAAGCCGGCATCGCGTTCTTTAATTTGAGGTTCAACAGTAAGGCTGCTCATGCGCCTGGATTCCTTGCGGCCGGGTACTGACGACTGAAACTGACACCGGTTTTTTCTTTCGGCGCTTCCTGCTGCCCGGACAACGCCCGCAGCACCTCCTGGCTTGGCCCGAATGCCTGCAACTGGCCTTCGCCGAGCACCAGCAATTTATCGGCCTGGGCCAATGCCGAGGAACGATGGGTGACTAGCACCACGCTGCTGCCCTGGGCTTTCATTTGCATGATGGCGCTGGCCAATGCGGCTTCGCCGACGGTGTCGAGGTTGGAGTTGGGCTCGTCCAGCACGATCAGGCGCGGCCCGCCGTACAGGGCGCGAGCCAGGGCCACGCGCTGTTTCTGGCCGCCGGACAAGCCACCGCCGTTGTCGCCCAGCACGGTGTCGTAGCCCTGGGGCAGGCGCAGGATCAATTCATGCACACCGGCCTGTTGCGCGGCCTTGACCACCCGCTCCGGGTCGGCCTCGCGAAAGCGCGCGATGTTGTCGGCGATGCTGCCGCTGAACAGCTCGATGTCCTGGGGCAAATAGCCGATATGCGGGCCGAGGTCGTCGCGGTTCCAGCGGTGAATATCCGCGCCGTCCAGGCGCACGGTACCGGCCAGGGTCGGCCACACGCCCACCAGCACGCGGGCCAGGGTGGATTTGCCGGAGCCCGACGCGCCTAGCACGCCCAGCACTTCACCGGCGGCCAGGTTGAAGCTGACCTGATGCAGGGTGGCCATGCGTCGCCCCGGTGGGCCGGCGCTGACCTGCTCGAAACTGACCTGGCCGTGGGGCGCCGGCAAGGCCATGTGCTCGACCTCTGGCGGGAATTCGCGCAGCAACTCGTCGAGGCGCTGGTAGGCTAGCTTGGCCGAACTCCATTGCTTCCACACCGCAATCAATTGGTCGATGGGGCTGAGTACGCGGCCCATCAAGATGGAGCCTGCGATCATCATCCCGGCGGTCATGTCGCCCTTGATCACTAGGTAGGCGCCCAGGCCCAGCACCAGTGATTGCAGGCACAGGCGCAGGGATTTGCTTAAGGAGGTGATGATCGAACCGGTGTCGCTGGCCTGGTTCTGCAAGCCCAGGAACTGCGAATGCACGCCAAACCAGCGTTGGCGCAGCGCGCCGAGCATACCCATGGCCTGGATGGTTTCGGCGTTGTGCAAATGGCTGGTGGCCAGTTGGGTGGACTGCTGCGAATAACCGCTGGCCTCGCCCAACGGCTTTTTAGTCAGGTATTCGTTAAGGCACGCCAGTGCGATCAACAGCACCGCGCCCGCCGTAGCCAGCACGCCGAGCCACACGTTGAACAGGAAAATCACGAACAGATAGATCGGAAACCACGGCGCATCGAAAAACGCGAACAGCGCCGGCCCCGTGATGAATTGGCGCAGAGCGGTCAGGTCGCCCAAGGATTGCCCGGCATGCCCCTGGCCGCGCTGCAGGTTGCGCTCGAACGCGGCTTTGTACACGCGCAAGTTGAAACGCCGCTCCAACTGGCTGCCAATGCGGATCACGATAAAGCTGCGCACCACTTCCAGCAGGCCGATAAACGCAAAGAAGCCCACGACCATCAGCGTCAACATCACCAGGGTGGTTTCATTCTGGGAGGACAACACACGGTCATACACTTGCAGCATGTAAATCGAGGGCACCAGCATTAATAGGTTAATCAGTGCCGTGAAACAGCCAACGCTGATCAAAATACTCTTGTATTCACCCAGCGCCCTGAATAAGGGCGCCACCCCATGGGACTTCGCCATATTAATTGTTTTTCCTTGCAGCGAATTACGCAAAAGGGTCACCCCTACCAAGTAGGGTACGGCCGCCTAACAAATCGAGTTATATGCTTATAACTTTTAATTAAGTTTACGTTGCAGCGTTACAACTTCGCCAGCTTTGGTGCGGGCTTGATAGTCGCCCTCTTTCTGACGATTTAAATGGGTGATCCCTGAGCCTTCAGCGTTAAACAGCCAGATACCATCCGGCGTGGGTGACCATGTCTGCGGCTTGTCGCCCAGCCACTGCTCGGCACAAGCGATATCGCCCCCAAGGGCATTGGCTTGCTCCACTAACTTCAGCACGCACACCTGATCCTGCTGCTTCAGCTCCCACTGCCCGGCAAGCTGCGCGGAGGTGGGTAATACAAGACTGCTAGCCATTGCGTGGGCTCCTGCCGACACGAACAACACCTGCACAACACAGGCGATCAAAGGGGAAAAACGTGGCATATCCAACTCCAGCCAGGAGCGCGGCGCCGAAGCGCCGCGCGCTTTACATCAGGCTACGATGTCACTGGCAGCCGCCTGGCCAACGGTGGTGACGAGGAAATCCGCCACGCCGTGCCCGGAAAAGTCCACGGCCAAGGTGCCCAGGTTGGTACCCGAGGCATAGCTCAGTACAGCATCGCCGGCATGCCCGGTAAAGGCGTTGACGAAGGTCACGCCCGCACCCTTGGTGATACCAGACAGGTCGATCTTGTCCGAACCGGACGTGAAGTCGAAGATCTTATCCGCAGCCCCTGGCTTGGAGTCGGAACTGGCACCGTACACGAATGTATCGCTGCCCGCGCCGCCCCACAGTTGGTCCGCACCGCCGCCGCCGTAGATGAGGTCGTTGCCGGCCCCGCCCTTGATGGTGTTGGCAACTTGGTTACCAATAATCAGGTCGTTGCCCGCGCCGCCGAACGCGTTCTCGATGGTGACGCCCTTGGCGATGGACACGTTGCCCACCAGGCCGCCCACATCAGAGAACGAGGTGGCCGTGAGGTTGATCTTCTGGTTCTGGGTGAAACCGGAGAAGTCCAGGGTGTCGTTGCCGCCACCGTCCCATACCGAGAACACCAGCTTGTCGGCGTTGGACGTGGCGCTGAGGAAATCACGCCCGGTGTTGGAGTTGAACCCGTAGGTGGTGTCCGTGGCGCGGGTGCTGAGGTTGGCACCGTAGAGCTTCTGGATCGCGGCAATGTCGTCGATCAGCGGGCCGGAAGCGTAAGCTTCGACGCCGCCTTTGCTGAAGTTCTGGTTGGTGTTGCTCTCGCTCCAGTAACTCATGAGGCTATAACCACGCGTGTCCTGTCCATAGGTTGCGTCGTTATAGGTCGGGTTGCCGTTCCCGGCGTTGTAGTCGCCAGGGTGAGCCAGGCCCAGGGTGTGGCCGATTTCGTGGGTCAGGGTCTGCCGGCCATAGTTGTTCAGGTCCGGGGTCTTGTTCGGCGTGTAGCTGTTGTTTGTCAGGTACCACGAGGTGCCGTCGTAGCCTGCACCGGTACCGGGCAGGTAAGCGAAGGCCGCGGCGCCGTCCTGGCCACTGCTGTAGTTGCCGAACGTCATGTGGCCGTCACCGCCGGAAGCCTTTTCGGTAAAGGTCACGTTGGCAACATCCGCCCAGGATTGCATGGCCAGTGCGGCCTGTGCTTTCTGCTGGGTGTTGAACTGGCTGAACCCCGAGATGCCATGTTTGTTCATGGTGCTCTGGGTAGCCGAGGTGAGGAAGGTGTAGGTCAGATCGATCTTGCCGTTGCCATCAAAGTCCCGGTACGCAGCACCATCCCGCAGCAGCTGGGTCGCTGCCTGGTCCACGGTGTAGGACGGTTTGCCATTGACTGTGAGGTTACCGCCACGGTCATACAAATGGCTGAAGCTATCGATTTGCGAGTAAGCAGTGCTGGCTTGCGCGGCAGATACAATAGCTTTGTCTTTTACTTTTGACATAAACGTACTTCCTTGTTTGCAAGTGCATCAGTCTTTGTTCGATAGGAACCTCGCGGGCGAGGATAGTCCTATCACTCACCTCTTTTGAAGGCGTAAGAAAACTGACACAACTTGAAATCTTTCGTCTACATCTATTTCCATCGCACAATTGTGACGCTGGTTCAAGTTGCAGAAGTCGCACGCAGTGTTTATTGGGGGCCGTTGCGTTTGTGTGGCCGAATCGGCGCTCACCACTATTTAAATATTAAATACAAGTAAAGCCACTCTAAGTGAGCGGCCGACTTGATTAATGGATCCAATATATTGTCACGGTGTCATTAGCAACATTAAAGAGCCACTATTCGCACTATTAAAGTGCGCTGCCCCCCATTACCGGGACATACTCCAGCCACACTGTTGCAGGGCTGCCAAGAGGGTTTCGCCAGCCAGGCCCGGCACCTTGACGCCGTCTTGGGTGGTCATGTCTTCACCCGCCAGAATGGCGTTGATGATCGCCTCCTCCACCGCCTCTGCCGCCGCGCTGAACAGCGGCGAAATATGATCATTGTTGACCATCTGCAAGCCGGTGCTGAGCGGCAGGTCCTTGCGCCCATAGTCGGCCGGTGGCAAATCCTGGTTACCGGTGGCAAAGGCCAGGAACAGGTCACCGCTGGAGTCCTCGGTGCCACCACCGGTGCGCGCAATGCCGATGGACGCGCGCTGTGCCAGGCGCTGGCACTGGTGGGGCAGCAAGGGGGCGTCCGTGGCGATGATCACCACGATGGAGCCCATGCCGGGGGTACCTTGCTCGGCAAAGGGCGAAGCAATGTCCATCAAGTGACGGCCCACCGGGTAGCCATCGACCCGCAGCTCCTGGCGCTTGCCATGGTTGGCCTGCACCAGTACGCCGACGGTCCAGCCGCCCTGCTCCGCTGGCAACCGCCGTGACGCGGTGCCGATGCCGCCCTTGAACTCATGACAAATCATGCCGGTGCCACCGCCCACCGCGCCTTCCTGAACCGGGCCGCTTTCCGCCTGGTCCAGGGCCTGGCGCACATGCTCTGGGCGCACGTGCTGGCCCCAGATATCGTTGAGCAAGCCATCGTAGGTCTCCATGACCACCGGCATGCACCAGTACACCGCAGGGTCCGCCAGGCGCTCGCGCTCCAGGGCGATCAGGCTGTCGCGTACCACCCCGATACTGTGAGTGTTGGTGATCGCCATCGGCGTGGTCAACAGCCCCGCCTCGCTGATCCATTCAAGCCCCGTGGCGTCGCCATTGCCGTTGAGCACGTGGTAGCCAGCGAAACACGGTTGATGCCGCGCTTCCCCGGCACGCGGCTGGATCAGCGTAACGCCGGTGCGCACCTGCTTGCCGTCGACCTGCGCCTTGAGCGTGGCATGGCCGACGCGAACCCCGGGAACATCGGTGATGGCATTCAATTCGCCGGGCATGCCCAACCCCAACGTAATGCCCAATTGACGTGCACGCATACCCACTCCTTACAGTTTCTGAAACGCCGGACTCAACCGGCCACTGATGCAATACAAAATCACCGACAGGGCCAGCAAGCCGATGATGATCATGATGTCGCGTACCGAGGCCTCCAGGATCAAGGTAACCAGCAGGTAACCGGCACCGAGCACCGCCAGCAATGCCGGCAGCGGCCATAACGGCATGCGATAGGGATGCTCGCGATCACGCAGCAGCACCCGGCTCATCAGCGCGCTCAGCGCCACCACCAGGTACACCAGCATGATCAGCAGCACGCTGAATGAGGTCAGGTCGGCCAGGTTAGAGCTGAAGCTCAACAGCGCCGAGGGTATCGCCAGGAACAGCGTCGCCAGCCACGGCGAGTCCCAGCGCGGGTGAATACGCGTGAACAGCTTGTTGATACTCGGCGTCCACAGCGCATCGCGACCGCTGCTGAACACCACCCGGCCAATCTGGATCACGATGGCGACGATCGCGTTGAACACCGACAGGAAAATCCCGGCGCTCACCAACCGCGACAGGGTTTCATTGCCATGGCTGGTCAACAGGTAGCCGATCGGGTCGGGGCTGCTGATCATCTCGCTCAGGGACGGCGCGCCGATCAACAGCGCGGTGATTGGCACCAACTCGATCACCACCACCAACCCCAGGGACCAGAGCACCGCCTTGTGCACGCCCTTGCCGCCGCACTTCATGTCTTCAGCCAGCAACACCGCCGGGCCGTAGCCGTTGAACGAGAACAGGCCAATGCCGACGGCGCCGATCACCAAGGCCCAAGGCGCCAGGTGCAACACGCCGTTTTCGACGATCTGCGGCTGCAACAACACACTGGCCGGCTGCACCGGATTGCCGAAGCCGATCACCACGATCACCAGCAACGCTGCCACTTCCAACAGCAGGCAGGTGCCGGTAATCCAGGCGTTGAGCTTGATATTGAGAATGCCCAGGGCGTAGCTGCACACCACGATCACCAGGGCGACCGTTTGCGCGTCGAACTTGGTGCCCAGCGCGTTATTCAGATAAGTCGCCGCACCGGTGGCCAATACCGGCGGGATAAACAACAACATCACCAGCACCGTCAGGAAGGTGGCGTAACCAGCCATGCCGCCAAATACGCGCTTGGCATACACATACTCGCCGCCGGCGCTGTTATGGGCGCGGCCGAGTTCGGCGTAGCAGAAGGCGAACATCAACGCGAGTAGCGCCGCCATCACAAACGCCAGGAACACGCCACTGCCCGCCTGCTGGATGGCAAACGGGGCGATCACAAAGACGGAACTGGCCGGCGTTACCGCTGAAACGGTAATGGCTACTACATCAAAGACGCTCAGGGTGGGCTTGAGCACGCCATCGGGCGCGGGGGTAGCACTCATATCGTTATCCTCTGTCGTTGTTTTTGGTGTGAGGCAGAAACGAAAAATGATATTTGCTCGGGATATGCTTCCCGTTGAGTAGTGGCGACGTTATCGGCTGACGGGCCTGTCGGCCAATTCCCCTATTGGCGTACTCCCCTTGACGGTGCTCGCCAGAAGCCTAACCCTTGGCCGATCATTTTAGGCTGGGGATGGTGAGATGAGCCTGTTCCGGGAAATGGGTATGCATGCAGGGTTGGGCCGCACCCTGTCACAGATCGGCACCGAGCGGTTCTGGAAGCAACTGGTGCTGTTGTTGCACCAATGCCTGCCCTTCGATAATGCCCTGGCGATTTTCTATCCGCTGGATGGCCCGCCTCAAGCACTGGAAGAGTACGACGCCCAGCCCAGCAGCAAGCCGGCGTCGATGCTGGTGTACCTCAACGGCCTGTACCTGCTCGACCCGTTCTACCAAGCCTGCCGCGAGCACTATGCCAGTGGCGTATACCGCCTGGAGGAAGTGGCGCCGGACCATTTTCGCCAGAGTGAGTACTTCCTCAATTACTTTCACGACAACGTGCTGGAAGACGAGGTGCAGTTGATCCTGCAATTGCCCGGCGCGGGCACGCTGTCGCTGTCACTGGGTATGCAGCGGCGCTTCAGCTTTGAAGAAACCGGGTTGTTGACCACGCTGTCGGCCTGGGTGTTGCCGCTCATGCAGCAGCATTGGCAGCAAAGCACCCAGCGGGCGCCGGCGATGGACAGCCAGATTCGCGATGCGCTGAGTCACTTCGGCAGCGGTGTGCTGTCGGACCGCGAACTGGAAATCGCCCGGCTGGTGTTGCGCGGGTTCTCCTCCAAGGCCATGGCCGAACGCCTGAAGATCTCGCCGGACACCGTAAAGGTGCACCGCAGGCATCTGTACGCCAAGCTGGACATCTCGTCGCAGCCCGAGTTGTTTTCCCTATTTATTCAGTCGTTGGGCCATGACCTGGAGAATCCATAGGCTTAATCCTACTGAAAGAAATTAATATGCTCCGGCAAGAGATTTACCCCGTCCACTCGCACAGAAAAGTTCGGCCCTTCAGGGTTGATCTTGATATTTAAGGTGCTCACGCCAAATTCGTGGGTCAGTTGCACATCACCCACGTCCACGGGCGGGCCTGTTTGGATATTAATGGCTGAGATGTTTTTTTCTTTTAATACCCCGGACACATCAATTTCATCCTCCTTTGGGTTGAAATTCAAGATAGTGTCTGGGTCATCGCCAAGGGAGTCTGTACCTTTTTCATATTTGAATTTGTTTTCACCTTGCCGGCCTACCAGTTGGTCGGCCCCGCCGCCGCCAATGAGCACCGAGGGCTCGCCGCGCTTGGCTTCCAGGCGCTCACGCTGGTCTGTGCCGCGCAAGGTCGGCGGGCTGTTTTCCGGATGGGTCCACGTGCCGCCAGTGGGAAGGGTTTGTATGGAGGACATATAAGTCACCTGTCAGGTAATGAGTGTATGTGAAAGTGTTACGCGTTGCCGATCGAAATCTCTCACGCAGGCAATAACACTTTCCACTCGAAATACTTGACATTAAATGTCTTAAATATGACGTCATTATTTATTAAAAGCACCGCCAATAGCGCATTTATCATCTGAGCGCCAAGGATGCTGGCTTAAATTTCAAGCCAGCAGTTTATAAATGTGATCGCCAGCTAATCCACTCCTCGCTCGAATGGTATTCCATACCTGAGTACGCAAGTGGTCGATACTCTGCGGCATGGCTTTCATGCGTGAATTACCTGATCGACCTTGCATCGACCAAGACTTTAACGACGACTGAAGAAATCAATATGCTCAGGCAACAACTTCATGGAGTCAATACGAACAGAGAAGTCCGGCCCATGGGGACTTACTTTGATTGATAGCCTACTGTCGCCAAATGGACTATGTATAATCTGTACATCACCTACTTTCTCGGGCTGCTCATTCCGAATATTGACTTCCTTCACCCTGTACTTTCTTAACAGTTTTGATACATCAATCTTGTCCTCCCCAGGATCAAAATTAAAGATAACATCTTCGTTAGCGCGAGAAGAGTCGGAAAGTTTTTCATACTTGAAAGTATTTGCACCCCACGCGCCCCATAAATGGTCAGCGCCGCCCCGGCCGATAAGCACAGACGCTTCACCGGGCACGGCGACAAGCCGTTCAGCACGGTTTGCGCCCCGTAATACGGGCGTATATGAGGCAGATGAGGTCCAGGTTCCACCGATAGGAAGGGGGGCGTATGTCGTCATATTGATAACCTTTCAGTCAATTTGCTATTGAGGTACTACGCATGTTGCAGTACACAAAGCTCTCACATCCTCCCTTCATCTCCCAGTCATTATCTTTAACACGTCATTTCAAGAAAACTGACGCTATACATATTTCGCAACTGCTCGCTCCTCCATCACCCTGAAGCCATTTAGCCCCCCCAATAAAACCTCACTGCAATCAAACATTTCAATAGCACCATGCTGGCATGACACTTAATATCGCAGACAACTTTTTAAGCCCGCAACATCAAACAACACGCCATGCCAACAGACGAAAGTTGTGGATTATCGCCCCGTCCGAATGGTATTCCACACCCTGGTCCGAACTCGGTCGATATTCAACGGCATCGCCTCCAACGCAAATAACTTGCCCATCATTTCCGCGCTTGGATACACCTTTGTATCGGCCTTGATCGCCGGGTCTACCAGGCTGTCGGCCGCCGCGTTGCCGTTAGCGTAGTGCACGTAGTTGGTGATACTCGCCATCACGTCGGGGCGCAGCAGGTAGTTCATGAACGCATAGCCGGCTTTCTCATTCGGTGCGTCGACGGGCATGGCCACCATGTCGAACCAGATTGCCGCGCCTTCTTTGGGAATGTTGTAGCCGATATTCACGCCGTTCTTGGCTTCCTTGGCGCGGCTTTCGGCCTGCAGGATATCGCCGGAGAAACCGACGGCCACGCAGATATCGCCATTGGCCAGGTCGGCGGTGTATTTCGAGGAATGGAAATACGCCACGTAAGGTCGCACTTTCATCAGCAGGGCTTCGGCCTTTTTGTAGTCCTCGGCTTTTTTGCTGTGGTGCGGCAAGCCCAGGTAATTCAGAGCGGCAGGCAGCAGTTCGGGACCGTTATCGAGGATGGCGACGCCGCATTTTTGCAGCTTGGCCATGTTTTCCGGTTTGAAGATCAAGTCCCAGGAATCCACCGGGGCGTTGTCGCCGAGCACCGCCTTGACCTTGTCGACGTTGTAGCCAATGCCAGTGCTGCCCCACAGGTACGGGAAGCCGTGGGCATTGCCAGGGTCGTTATTTTCCAGGGCCTTGAGCAGCACCGGGTTGAGGTTTTTCCAGTTGGGCAACTGGCTCTTGTCGAGCTTTTTCAGGGCGCCGCCCTGGATCTGCCGAGCCATGAAATGGTTGGAGGGGAATACCACGTCGTAGCCTGATTTACCGGTCATCAGCTTGCCGTCGAGGGTTTCGTTGCTGTCGTACACGTCGTAGGTGAAACCGATGCCGGTGTCTTGCTGGAAATTTTTGGTGGTGTCCGGTGCGATGTAGTCCGACCAGTTATAGATCTTCACAGTCTCAGCGGCCTGGCTGATAGAGGCCACCAACATCAAGGGCAACAGGGCAATGGCTTTCATGGTTCGATTTCCTGGCGGTTTTAGGGCTTTTTATGGCAGGCGATCAAGGATCAAAGCGTTACAGAATCAGGACATAGGTCTTGCGCACGGTCTCCTGGATATCCCAGATACCGGTGCTATTGGCTGGCAACATCAGTGCGTCACCGGCTTGTATGTGCAGGGTTTCCCCGTTATCAGGCGTGAAGGTGCAGCGCCCTTGGATGAAATGGCAGAACTCCTGGGACGTGATCTGCCGACGCCAGCGCCCCGGCGTACAGGCCCAGATACCGGTCTCGACGCCGTCGTCGCGCTCCACGCTCAGCGTGGAGGCCACGGCGATGGGCTCGCCCAAGGGCGCCGCCACCGGTGATGAATCCGGCAGAGGGGTGTTCAGCGTGTCTTTGAATTGGGTGATGCTCATGGGTTTTCCCCTGTGGGTGGAACGACTTAGTGCATTAAACCTTCCATGAAACTGGCAATGCCGGTCGCCAGCTTGCGACGCCAGGGCGCAGTGTTGGGGTTGGCCAAGACCTGATCTTCATGAACAAAACTGCGAATGATCGCGTTGTAGCCCAGCCAGCGGCACGGCTCGGGCTCCCAGGCCTTTAGTGCTTTGAGGCCGCCCTCGCGAATCACCCAGGGTTGTTGGGTCAGCAAGGTGTCGCGACCCAGGATCAAATCGGCCAGGGTGCGGCCGCCGAGGTTGGTGGCCCCCACGCCCTCCCCGCCATAGCCGCCGGACAGTGCGACGCCGGTGCTGTGGTCACAGAGCATGTGCGGTCGAAAACGGCGCGACATGCCGAGGTTGCCGCCCCAGGAGTGGGTAATCCTGGCCTTTTTCAGCTGTGGGAAGAGTTCGCCAAACAGGTAGCGACGCAACTCCACTTCGCTGTCGGTCAGGTCGAAGTTGTGCCGCAACTTGCCGGCAAATTGATAACCGCCACGGGCGCCGAACACCAGGCGATTGTCGGCCGTACGCTGGCCGTAGGTAACTTGACGGCTGCTCTCGCCAAAGGCCTGGCCTTGGCTGAGCCCGATGTCTGCCCAGGTGCTGGCCGACAGCGGTTCGGTGGCAACGATCAAACTCTGCACCGGTAACTGATAGCGGCCCAACGGCGGCAAGGTATTGGCGTAACCCTCGACAGCAGGCACCACCCAGGCGGCGCGCACGCTGGCCTTGGCGGTGCGCAGGCTGCCGGACTGCCAATGGGTCACGGGGCTGTTCTCGTAGATGGCTACACCCAGGTTCTCAACGGCCCACGCCAGGCCACGCACCAGTTTCGCCGGGTGGATGGTCGCGACGTGGGGGGCATAGATGCCGCCATAAGGCTTGGCAATGCGGACCTGCTCGGCCAATTGCTGCGGGCTGAGCCAGCGGTAGTCCGCTTCGGTGAGGCCTTGGGCGTACAGCTTGTCCAGATAGCGGCGCAGGCTGCCTTCCTGTTCGGGGTAGCGTGCGGCGCAATACAAGGCGCCACCTTTGCGGTAATCGCAGTCAATGCCTTCGCGCGCCAGCACCTGGGCCACTTCATCGGGAATGCCATGCAAAAGATCAAACGAAGCGCGACGCTGATTGGGGGCAAGCCCCGCCAGAAGACGGTCTTCTCCCAAGAGGTTGCCCATCAACCAGCCACCATTGCGCCCGGATGCGCCGAAACCGGCCGTTTGCGCCTCGATGATTGCAATTTTCAGCTCGGGGGCCTGGCGCTTCAGGTAATAGGCGGTCCACAGGCCGGTGTAGCCGGCGCCGATGATCGCCACATTGACGTCCAGGTCGTGCTCCAGCGACGGCCGCGCCACCAGCGGGTCGTCCAGTTGGTCCATCCATAAACTGATACTGCGCCATGCCGGCATGCCAGGTTCCCCTACCTCGGTTCGATAGGGTCGATCCTAGAGCGCAGCGTCAGGGGCTGTCTTGCGCGCGTGCACGCAGAGAAATTTGTTTGAGGTACGCCTTGGGCGATTGCCCGGTGTGCTGGCGAAAAGCGCTGTAGAACGCCGAAAGTGAATTGAAACCGGCGGCAAAGGCCAGATCATCCACCTTGATGGGTGGTGTAGCGCAGTCCAACGCGGCCAGCAAATGCTGAAGTCGCGCCTGGTTGACGTAGCGATAGAAGCTCTGCCCCAGCACCTGGTTCAGCAGGTAGGACATCTGGTTGCGACTGTAGCCACAGGCCTTGGCGACCCGCTGCAGGTCCAGCTCCGGGTCCAGGTACGGTTGCTGACGCTCGAAATATTGTTGCAGGTCATTGGCCATATAACCCAACTGCTGGGGCGACAGACCCAGGCGGCTGACCGTCGGGCGCAGCGCCTGGGTCGGTTGCTCGTGCACCAGGGACGCATATTCATTCACCCGCCAGATCAACCCGTCGCGCACCGTAATGGCCTCACTGGTACGAAACGACACCAGGCCCTGGCCGCCACGCAAGGTAATGCGGTACTGGATAAACGCCGTATCGCCATCGGCGCGGATGCGATCGGTGTGTTCAATCGCCTCGTCTGCCTCACGGGGCATGCTGGCCTGCAAGTACTCGCGCAACTCGGCATAGCCCACCACACGGTTCTGGAAAAAATCGTGGTACTGGATCTCGGGGTGATAGTAGGCCATCACTCCGTCCAGATCGCGATGGCGCCAGCACAAGTGATGGCGCAGCACCAGCGCGCCGGTAGCGTGGGAATTCTGATACTCATCGTCTGGAGCGATGTCGGGCATATCGAGCTCTATCGCGGGAAAAATACTTGAGACTGCCGAAGTTTACCCGCCTCTTCAAGAGTCAAATCGAGCGCCTGACTAATGGCCTTTTGCCTATTCCTCTGTAGGACATGATCCATATCAAAATTAGGCGAAAGAACCGCTGAACGGGCCCAAAAAAGTCACCTTGCAGTTGCGAACGAATGCTATTTTTAAGTCCTTATCTGTCATGACCAGTGAAGGTCCTGGCCCCTGCCGCGAGCTAAAGGAAGCGCTCAATGAACAAGGTGGGCAACATGAACAAAGTGACATTCCCCAACGCCTGCCAGCTGATGCGCTGGCATTTTCACCCGATGGGCTTCGAGGGCAGCATGGACGCCCCCGGCAGCATGATCGTCCGCCTGTTCGACCGGGCCAGCGGTGAGACGTTGATCGCTATCGCGGGGATTCCGTGCGCTACGGTGATGAACGCGGCTGATGTTGAGCGCATCATCGAGGCAGTGGAGGATGAATTGGAGAGTTTCGTGCCGCCGTTGTCGTTGCGGGCGTGAGGTGGCAATAGCGTAGTAACGCCCCACTTTGACGGTAACCACGATGCGAAGCGAGTCGCTCTTGATCTTGATCTGCTTTTGATCTTGATCTGCTTTTGATCTTGATCTCAGGCGCCCCGTTAAACCACGCTGG
>NZ_JASBQZ010000014.1:0-130842 GCF_029960685.1 Pseudomonas sp. AL10 | reverse complement strand
GGTTCTCATGGCGCAGCAGTTGTTCTACCGGCTGGCTGCCCGCGGTACGCCGCAACACCGCATGCGCCCGCGCTACCACCTCTCGCGGGCTGTAGGGCTTGACCACATAGTCGTCCGCGCCATAACGCAAAGCGCCGAGCTTTTCCGGTTCGTCGCCCATGGCCGTGACCATAATCACCGGCGTGTCACTGCTGCGACGCACGGCGGACAGCACCTCAGTGCCACTCATGCGCGGCAGCATCACGTCGAGCAATATCAGATCCGGGCACCAACTTTCGTGCAGGTCCAACCCGCGTCGGCCGTCTTCCGCCAAGGCCACCTCAAAGCCATCCCGGCGCAGATAGGCCTCCAGAATATTGGCGCTGTCGGCGTCGTCTTCGACGATAAGGATACGTTTTCCTGACACAAAGAAGCCCCTTGATGAAACCTTGATAATTCACGAACGGTTTATTGAAAGTCCACTGCCAGTATTGCCTTACGCCAAACTTTCGCGAACCGATCCTATGCCGACAAGTGCACCGCTGTCCAAGCCTATCAAACTGCCTGAACGCCTCGGCGCGGTTTTGCTGCTGGTCGGCATGCTGGCCGGCTGTTCGCTGGCTCCGGCGTACCAGACGCCAGCGCTGCCGGTGCCAGACAACCTGCAAGGCGCACCCACTACCGGCGTGCCTTCGACCATGACCCACGAAGTAGAAAAGCTTTTCGAGGAAGAAAAACAGCTGCTGGCCGGGCTGGATTCATCGGCGCAGTTACCCCAGTTGGTTGATCAGGCCCTGAACTACAATCGCGACCTGCGCCTGGCGTTATTGCGTGTCGAACAGGCTCGTGCCCAGTACGGCATTTCCCGCGCCGACCGCTGGCCCACGACGGCACTAGGGCTGCAACGCAACCGCCAGCACTTGCACGACAAGGCTGCCGACGAGCGTTATGGGCAGGACATCGCAGTGGCCTCCTTGGGGGTATCGGACTTCGAGCTGGATTTTTTCGGCAGGGTCCGCAGCCTGGCCGACGCTGCGCAGCATGACTACCTGGCGACGCGCTACGGCGCCCTGGCCGCGCGCAAGGCGCTGATCGTCGAAGTAGCCCGACTGTATTTGCAGGAGCGCTTGCAAGCAGGCGTGCAGGCCGACACGCAGTCCATTTCCGACAACCAAAACCAGCTGCTTAGCATGCTCGTCGGCCACCAAAAGGAAGGCCTGGTAGCCCAGGACACCGTCGACACCCAACACATCGAGGTTCGTCGCGCCACCCAGCAATTGCAGGATGCAAGCGCTGACCACGAGCGCGCATTGCAGGCGCTGTCGTGGGTCACCGGTTATCAGGCCGCCCCTTCGACAGAGACGGCGCAAATCTCCGTCATCGACCTGGAAACCCCATCATGGCTGGTCGAACTGTCCTCACAGCGACTGTTGCAGCGGTTCGATGTGCGCCAATGCGAAGAGGCCCTGCGCGCAGCGAATGCCAACATCGGTGCCGCGCGTGCAGCGTTCTTTCCCTCGATCACCTTGAGCACTGGTGCCGGCATCGCCAGCCCGCACTTGAGCAGCTTGTTTTCATCCGGCAGCGGCGCGTGGCTGTTCACGCCGCAACTGAACCTGCCGCTGTTCGACGGTGGCCGCAACCAGGCCAACCTGGACCTGGCCACAGCTCGCCGCCAATCAGCCGTCGCCCAATACGAAAAGACCGTACAGGACGCCTTCCGCGAAATCGCCGACCTGTTGAGCCAACGCCAACGAGCCTTGGCCAACGCCACCACGCAAATCGATCTGGAGGCGTTTACGGCACTGAAGGCCAAGCGCCTCGACCAACAGATTACCGCCGGTGCGGCCGCGCGCTCGGAACACCTGGCCGCTGCAATTCGCCTGGCCGAATCCGCCATAGAGGTACGCAAGGCGGCCTACCAGTTGCTATTCAACCGCCTGGCGCTATATCGCGCGCTGTCCGGCGCACCGCTGTTTTCCTCCGCAGAAAGGGTTTCACCATGAACTTGACCACTCCCCCTACCCTCCACGTGCTGTGGAGCGCCGCCCTGCTAACCTGCAGCACACTCATGAGCAACGTCCAGGCGGCCGATGCCACTCCGGCAGCCGACAAAACCACGGCTACCCTCGGGCTTGGCATGGGCGTCACGCCTCGCTACATGGGCGCCGACCGTTACCGCGCACTCGTGTTGCCGATGTTCAGTCTCCAGCACGGGGTCCTGTTTGCCGACACCACCCGTGGCGTGGGCCTGCAATTTCAATCCGACAGCGGTTTCGGCGCCAGCATGGCGATCAACTACGACCTGGGCCGCAAGGAAAAGGACAACACCACACGCCCGGGCGGGCGCGAGTTGAATGGCCTGGGTGATATCAACGGCGCAACCGTCGCCGACTTCACCCTCAGCCAGCAACTGTTCGACTGGCTGTCGGTCAGCGGCGAAGCCGAACTGCGCATGGCCGGCGAGCATCGCGGCAACCGCTACCGATTCGGCCTGGAAGGCATCCTGTTCCACTCTGACAGCGATACCCTGGCCCTGGACGTCGACGCCCATGCTGGTGATGGCCGCTACAACCAAACCTTCTTCGGCGTCACCCAGGCACAGAGCCAACGCTCGCTCTACGGGCGATATGACGCCGACGCCGGGATCTATGCCTACTCCGCCGCCTTGAACTGGCAACACACCCTGGACGCGCACTGGTCGACGCTGGTAAGCCTGACGCTGACCCATTACGCCGACCAGGCCCGCAAGAGCCCGCTGGTCATGCGTGATAATGCAGGCCTAGGCATGTTCGCAATCAACTACACCTTCTAATATCGAGGTCCCAGGCATGCGTGGTTTTCCTCAGCTGTTTTATCCCTGGGCCCGTCCCCTGCTGCTCGGCCTTGCCTGCCTGATTGTGGCGGCTTGCTCGCGCGAGGAACCGCCGCCTGAGCCGGCCGTTAGATCGGTGAAAGTCGCCAGCGTGCACGCCGCTGAGGCCGACGGCGCGATCTTGAGCGGTGTCGTACGGCAACGCGAGCGTGCCGCGCTGGCCTTCGAAGGTGCGGGCCGCCTGGTAGCGTTGAACGTTGACGTTGGCGATGCAGTGAAACAAGGCCAGGTGCTGGCGAGTCTGGACACGGCGGCCGTCAGGTTACGCTTGAAACAGGCGCAGGCCAGCTTGTTCGCCAGCGTGGCGCAGACCGCCGAACGCAAGCTCAACAAGGTCCGCCAGCAACAGCTGTATACCCAGGGCAGCGTCGCCGCCAGCGCCGTGGAGCAAGCCGAAGCGGCGTGGCAGGCGGCCGTTGCGCAGCAGGCCACCGATGAAGCGGCGCTGGACCTGGTGCGACGCGATCAGCGCCAGGGCCAACTCATTGCGCCGTTTAACGGTCGCGTCGTGGCAAGACCCGCGCAGTTGTACAGCGAGCTGTCTCCCGGCCAAGTCGTGATGGAGCTGGAGGCCGTCGGCGCGTTGCAAGTTATCGTGCAAGTGCCGGTGGAACAGGCCACCGCCCTCAAACCTGGGGACCACGCCGTTGCCGTCGACCCGGCCGCGCCCGCCTCTATCCTGCCGATGGTATTGGAAGGTCTGTCGATGCGCGCGCAGAACGGCTTGCTGCAAAGTGCGCGCTTTCGCCTGATCGCCAACGAACTCGCGCTGCCCAGCGGCGTGAACCTCAACGTGAGGCTGGCACCCCCTGCCCCGCTCTCGCTGTCTATCCCGACGCAGGCGCTGCGCATGGGTGGCGACGCCAACCAGGTACAGGTGTTCGTCTATGACCCGGCCCAGGGCAAAGTCGCCCTGCGTGATATCACCATTGGCCTGATCGACCAGGGCCGCGTCGCCATCGATAAAGGTCTCAAGGATGGCGAACAAGTCGTGGTCACCGGCGTCGCGTTTCTCAACGACGGCCAGCCCGTCAACCTGCTTCAGTCCTCCAGCCGTTTGAGCGCGACCGAATGATCAATCTGACCCGTCACGCATTGGGTGCGAGCCGCCTGACATTATTCACCGCCCTGTTGATCCTGCTTGCAGGCGTGGCAACGTTCCTGAACTTCCCGACCCAGGAAGAGCCCTCGGTGACCATCCGCGACGCACTGGTGAGTATCCAGTTCCCCGGGTTGCCCAGCGAACGCGTCGAAGAACTGCTGGCCCGCCCCACGGAAGAAAAGCTGCGCGAGCTGTCGCAGATCAAAAACATCGTGACCACCATCCACCCCGGCAGCGTGGTGATCCAGGTGACGGCTCGCGACGAAATCAAGGACCTGGGGGTGCTGTGGCAACAAGTACGCAATAAAGCCGCCGAGGCAGGCGCGAACTTTCCAACGGGAACACAGGGCCCATTTGTCGATGACAATTTCGGGCGTGTCGCTGTCGCCTCCATTGCCGTCACCGCGCCCGGCTACAGCATGAGCGAGATGCGTGGACCGTTGAAGCGCCTGCGCGACCAATTGGGCGGGTTACCCGGCATTGGCCAGGTCACCTTGCACGGTATCCAAGACCAACAACTATCGATCGATTTCAACCCGCAGCGCCTGGCTGGCATGGGTTTGTCCCCGCAACAGTTGTTCCAGCAATTGCAGCAGCAGAATGTGTTGGCGCCTGGCGGCATCGCCAACATCGGCGGGCAGATCACGACCCTCACCGTGACCGGCGAACTGCTCAGCGTGGATCAACTGCGCGAATTGCCGATTACCACCGGCGCCGCGCAAACCATTGCGCTAGGCGCCATAGCGCAGGTTTCGGTGATGGCTACCGACCCGCCACAGACCGCCGCGGTGTACCAGGGCCAGGACGCCGTGGTGCTGGCTGTGTCCATGGCGGCCGGGCAGAACATTCATCAGTTCGGCGCAGCCCTGCGCGCTCGTTTGGCGCAGTTGGAAAAGCAACTCCCACTGGGCTTTGCCGCGCATGTGGTGACGTTCCAAGCCGATGTGGTCGATCAGCAAATGGCCAAGATGAAGCATGTGATGATCGAGACAGTCGTCATCGTCATGGCCGTGGTGATGCTGTTTCTGGGCTGGCGCACCGGGCTGGTGGTAGGCGCCATCGTGCCGCTGACCATTCTGGGTACGTTGATCGCCATGCGCATGCTGGGGGTGGAGCTGCAAACTGTATCGATCGCCGCGATCATCCTCGCGCTCGGCTTGCTGGTGGACAACGGTATTGTGATCGCCGAGGACATTGAACGCCAGTTGCAGGCCGGTGAAGAACGGCGCCAGGCCTGCGAAGAGGCAGGACGCACCCTGGCGATTCCGTTGTTGACCTCATCACTGGTGATTGTGCTGGCGTTCTCGCCGTTCTTTCTGGGCCAGACCAGCACCAATGAATACCTGCGCTCATTGGCCATCGTGCTGGCGCTCACCCTGCTCGGCTCGTGGTTATTGAGCATCACGGTTACGCCATTGTTGTGCCTGTATTTCGCCAAGGCTGCGCGTCACGCGGCGTCGGAGGGTAACTACGACAGCGGTTTTTACCGTGGCTATCGGGCCGTCATCTGCCGTGTGCTGCAGCACAAGGCGCTGTTTCTGATTGCCATGCTGGTGTTGCTGGGCGCCGCCGTGTTCGAACTGATGCGCGTGCCCTATGACTTCCTGCCTCAGTCGGACCGCTTGCAGTTTCAGGTGCCCATCACCCTGGAGCCCGGCAGCGGCTCGCGCAAAACCTTGCAAAAGGTGCGTGAGATCAGCCTGTGGCTGAGCAGGGAACCGCAGGTGGTCGACAGCATCGGCTACGTGGGTGATGGCGGGCCGCGCATCGTGCTGGGCCTCAACCCGCCCTTGCCGGCACCGGAAACCGCGTACTTCACGGTCAGCGTCAACGCTGGTACGGATATCGACGCGGTCATCGCCAATATGCGTCGCTACCTGCTCAAAGAACACCCTGAACTGCGCGCCGAGCCGAAACGGTTTTCCCTGGGCACCACCGAGGCCGGTGTCGTCATCTATCGCGTGCTGGGTCCGGACGAGAACGTATTACGCACCCTGGCCGGCCAGATCGAGCAGGCCTTACGTAACGTGCCTGGCACACTGGATGTGCACAATGACTGGAGCACGCGACTGGCGCGTTATACCGTCGAGGTCGATCAGCACAGTGCGCGCCGTGCCGGTGTAGACACCCAAGCGATTGCCCAGGCGTTGCAACTACACTTCGGCGGCATCCAGATCTCGTCGTTGCAGGACAACGAAACACGCGTCCCTCTGGTGGTGCGCGAACCCGCCACGGCCAACCATGACTCGCCCGATCTGCGCGGCATTCTGGTCTACCCGGCCGACGGCTCGACCCCGCTGCCGCTGACGGCCATCGCGAACATCGTCGCGTCCAGCGAACCCTCCACACTGGTGCGCCGCAATCAGGAGCGCTGCATCACCGTGTTCGGGCACAACCCTTCATTGACGGCGACCTCCATCGTCGAACAGCTGGCCCCACAGGTGGCCGCACTGGCCTTACCGCCGGGCTACCGCGTTGAGCTGGGGGGCGAAATCGAAGACTCGGCAGACGCCAACCAGGCGCTGTTGCAATACCTGCCCCACGCGCTGATCGCGATGCTGCTGTTGTTCGTCTGGCAATTCAATTCGTTGCGCAAGTTGCTGATCGTCGTCTCCGCAATCCCCTTCGTATTAATCGGCGTTGCGGTCGCGCTGCTGATCACCGGCTACCCGTTCGGCTTCATGGCCACGTTCGGCCTGTTGTCCCTGGCAGGGATTATCGTCAACAACGCGGTGTTGCTGCTGGAACGTATCGAGGCGGAACTGCACGTTGGCCTGCCGGTTTACGAGGCCGTGGTGAATGCCGCCGTGAAACGCCTGCGCCCCATTGTCATGACCAAGTTAACCTGCATTATCGGATTGATCCCGCTGATTCTTTTTGCCGGGCCACTGTGGGAAGGCATGGCGATCACGCTGATGGGTGGCCTGGCGCTGGGCACGTTGGTGACCTTGGGGCTGATCCCTGTGCTCTACGTGGTGTTGTTCAATAAAAACCAGAGGGCTTTGCGCTGAGGTAACTCGGGCAGTGCGAGTGCGTAACAGTCATACGCAGGTCACGACCAGCAAGTCGACTGCATGAGTCGATCCGACAAAATGCAGTCGACTTGCTGGCCTATTCAAATGCTCACTCATAAACCCTGAAGAACTCATCGACTGCTTTGTCCTTGCCTACTCTGTTCATGCTCCTCAGATCATTTCAGACGCCAACCTTCACCTTCTTTGCTTATCAACCCTCGCTGCTCGAGCGACACAACGTAGTTGCGGTGTCCCTTTTCGCTCTTGCGTCGAAACAAAGGCAATACGTACGGTAAAACTCCCGGCACAAGCATGACTAAACGCGCAGTCCAGGATTCACTGGGACGAACGAACAGTTCAAGCCGAGGTTTTTCCAGCGCTTTGATGACTGTTTTAGCCACGTCTTCGGGCATTTGAGGCGGGTCCATAAACTGCATCTTGTTGCCATCTTCAATGGCCTCGCGCATCAACATCGGCGTTTCCGTCGCCGATGGATTCACAATGGTGAATTTTATGCCCAAGCGTTTGCCATCCAACCCCAAGCATAACATGGCGCCACGCAGACCAAATTTTGTCGCTGAATAAATGCATGTTTCCGGCATGGGAAATAACCCGCCCAAGGAAACAATTGAAATAACCCGTCCGTCACTGGCTTGCTGCAACAAGGGTAGAAACGCCTGACCCAGTTCCAAAGGAACCATCATATTGAGCTGAACTTCACACGCAATCGACACGACAGACCTGACCTCAAAAGGAATGTTGCTTAGTATCCCGGCGTTATTGACCAGTAGATCAAGGCGACCGATCTCACTACTCACATAGCTCACCAGTGCCCCAAGCGCTTCACGATCGGTAAGGTCTGTCTGGTAGGTCAATGCCAGGGGGCCGAGTGCGGTAGCCGCCTGGGCCAGGCGCACCGCATCAATATCGACCAGCAGGCATTTGACGCCTCGGGCGATCAGCGCCGCCGCGATAGCGCGCCCCAGCCCACCGGCGCCCCCCGTGATCAGCGCTACCCAGCCCGTAAACGACGTATTACTTGCCATGCAGACTCTCCCCCAGCACGTCATGAATGACAGGCGCTGCGATCGTTGGGAAAGGCTGATCGAGTTTGATGGCCGCATATACGTCCTCAGTCAATCGTGGCCAATGCATGCGCGTGCGCAATATCTCCAGGTAGGCTGTAAAGGACCGAGCATCCAGATAAACCGCATGCCGATCCGATTGAACAAACTGAATCCCCCCACTGAGGTCCGGATCGTCGCGCTGAATCAACTGATCGAATTGGCTCGCTGTGTCGAGCCCATCCAACTGCGCCCGAAAATACGCAGCCAGGGTGAGCGCCTGGGTATCAAAAAGCTTGAAAGCACTGGAGTTCTGATCGAGGTAGCCGATGGCGCAAAGGTTACGGTGAGTGCGGCTGAACATCGACAGGTAAAGTAAAGGCCTGCCGTTCTTCCATTCGAAAAACTGCGCAGCACATTCCGCGCCCCATTTGAACCCCGTGGCACAGAGGATCAAGTCGATTTTTTCGCGGGCACCATCTTCAAAAATGACGAAATCGCCGTCCAGCCGGTCGATGTTTTTGCGCACCGCAATATTGCCGTGCTGAAGATGATGCAGCAGTTGCGAGTTCACGATCGGGTGCGTCTCGAACAAGCGATGATCAGGCTTTGGCAGGCCCCAGCGGGTCAGGTCGCCCACAAGCAGCTTCAAAAAAAACTTGAAGACGGGCCTGGCCAACCACAGTGGCAGGTACGGCCCACTTTCACCAAACACATCGGCAGGCACACCAAACACGTGCTTAGGAATGAAATAGTAACCGCGCCTCATGCTGATAAAGGCGGCTTTTGCGTGGATGGCGGCTTCGCAGGAAATATCTGCGCCGGAGTTGCCCGCCCCCACCACTAACACGTTCTTACCGTGAAATTCCGAGCCGGATTGAAACGAATTGGAGTGGCGAACTTCCCCGTTAAACTCACCACGCAACGATGGCAGGTTGGGCTTCCAGTTTGTCCCGGTGGCCAACACTATCCAACGGTATCGGCGCGCGGAACCATCACTGATGGCTGACGGACCAGTGTCCATCGGGTTCCTTGTCGATCCGGGTCACCGTTGTACTGAACTGAACAGACTCACGCAGCCCGAAGGCAGCAGCGAAGCTCCTGAGGTAGTGAGCAATTTGACGGTGGGAGGGGTATTCCGGAAGGTCCTTGGGCATTGGAAGCCCGACGAAGCCCGATAGATCCCTGGAGGAGATAAAATGCGCCGAGTCGTACATCGGTGTGCCGACATTGGTGATGTCCCAAATCCCTCCTACATCCGAATGCCGCTCAAATTGGTCATAGACGATTTTCTTGGCTTTGAGTGCGCGTGCGGCACTCAGCCCACCCGGCCCGGCGCCAATAATGCAGGCGGCATTTCCTCGGTCGATAATCGCTGCGTCTTGTTCTGATTCCATAACGCTTTCCTTGGATATTCAGTTCAGTGTTAAACCGAAATCTAAAGCGAAGCCGGTGCGTTCGATGAGCCTTTCTCGGCCATTTAGGGGAGCATGGAGGACAGATAGGCTGCGCACTCAGGAAACCAGCCCGTCATGCCCGCAATAGCAGAAAGGGAGGTGTTAGATTACCGGCTCAAAGCTATCGTCTACAGACTCATTCCGATGGAGAGCGTGTGATCTATGTTAGAGCCCGCAGCCGCTGCCCAGCACTAGACGCAGCATCCCCAGCAGAATGAAACCGTGGTGGTTCCCAACGTCGCGCGGGCCTTGTTCAGCCTGTTGATGGAAAGCGGGCTGTCGACGCAGCGCATTTGCCGCGGGCTAGGCTTCGGTTATGCCGAGCTGCTTGACCTGGACATGCGCTTGTCTTATCGGCAGACCCGGATGCTGATTATTCGAACGCAGCGCGCGATCAATGACCCAGCGTTGGGGCTCGCTACCGGCATGCGTCAGACGCCCGTCTCCTGGGGACTAGCAGGCCTGGCCATGCTGACCTGTAGAACCCTGGGCGAGGCCATTACCTATGGCCTTGAACATCAAGGTGATACCGGTGCGTTACTGGTGCACCGTGCCAGCGTTCACCCCAACGAGTTCATCATTGAGGTCACCCCCAAAGTGTTTGATCTTGAAATTGAGCCCTTCTTGATCGAAGAAGCCTTTTCAAGTGCCGTATCCGTGGTAAGGCGGCTTATCGGGCCAGCCTTCAATCCCCTCAGGGTAGAGTTGGCGTACGCCCGCCCGGATTACGCCCAAGCCTATCGGCGCGAATTTCGTTGCCCGGTAAAATTCATGGCCGGGAAAAATCGCTTGATCTGCGAACCTCATTGGTTGAACGCGCGCCTGCCGGACTATGACGACATGGCGTGTGGCCCGTTGCGGGCCAAATTGGATCAGATGTTGAACCGATGTGACTCGCGCAATGATCTGGTTGAAACCCTCTCCAGTCATATTCGCCTAAACCTCGACGACCCTGAAGCCCTGCAGAGCTTTTCAAAGAAGCTCAACATGAGTGAACGTACCCTGCGTCGTCGCCTGACAGACCTGGGCGTGACGTACAGCGGTCTGCTGGATCGGATCAGGCACGAGCGGGCCTGCGACTTACTGCAAAACACAGTTATGTCGATAGCTGACATCGCCCACACCCTTGGCTTCAGCGATGCTCGCGGGTTCCGGCGCGCCTTCAAGCGCTGGACGGGTGCGTTGCCAAATACGCAGCGCACCGCCTGATGTCAGACTTCATACCGAGGTGTTCTTGAAAGCGATCACGGGTGAAGGCGCGCTGCTGTCATTGGCCAACACCGGCAACTCTCGACGCAATACCCAGAGTGTGATCGGTTTGGGCAGAACTCTGGCCAAACGGATCAGCCACCTCATCGGCCAGGGAAATAAGTAGTCCCAGCGCTGGCTGCGCATCGCGTAGAGCATATGATCGACGGCTGCTGCTTCGGAAATTTCCAGCGGTGCTGGCATGCCATCGTTTGCGGTTTGCGCGGTGGCGACAAAACCTGGGTAGAGCGATAGAAAGCGAATACCTCGGTTACCAAACTCAATGCGACAGGTATCGATCAACAGGCGCAGCGCGCCCTTCGCGGCGCTATATGGCCCCTGCAACGTCACACCCAGGAAACCCGCCAGGGAATTGGTGTGCACGACAAAACCATGCCCCTGGCGACTCATCTGCTCCAGGGCGGGGAACAGATAATTGACCACTACATCGTAGTTCGAGCGCATATACGCAGTTACGTCGGCCGCACTCATCTCACGCATATCCAACGCGGGAGCGCCGCCGGCATTGAGCACGACCACATCCAGACGACCGTATAGCTCGACAATTTCATCCACGAGACCGGCCGCCGCATGCTCATCCAGGGCATCGACTGCCGAGACCAGGCATTTCCCCCCCTGAAGCGCGATTTCCAGTTGAAGGTCATTCAACAGCTCCTTGCGCCGGGCCGTGGCCACTACCCAGGCGCCTTCCTGCGCCAGACGCACCGCCAGCCCGCGCCCCATGCCGGAGGATGCTCCCACCACCAGTACCACTTTGCGCGCAAAGCTGACGGGCTTACTCGCGGGGCATCGGCGCAGCAAACCCACCAGGGTCAGTGCAATCAGCGAGAACGCGGCACTGACCAGCAACACGTACTCGGCGTTCTCCCCCACTACCCACTGCGACGACATCAAAGGGCCGAAGGCGCCCCCCAGTAGTTGCATGCCTGGAACTAGCGCCGCTATCCGCCCCGAGCGATCCAGTTGCAACGCGATACGCACCTGGAACGGCGTCAACATCAACCAGATCAAGCCAAACGCGCCGCACAACACCAGGAATACCTTGACGCCCATATCAGCCGAAAAATACATCCCCAGCGCGATGCCACCCAACAGCAAAGCGGCGACCGCCAACATTGAATAGTCCGAGACTCGACGCACTAGAACAATTCCCAGGCACCCGCCCAGCACTTGCATCAGCAACGTCCCAGAGATAAGCAACTGTGCGCTTTGCGCATCCATTCCCACGTATTTGCTCAATGGCTCCAGGTAAGCCCAGAGCCCACCAATGGCGCTGAGCTGCATAAAGGCCAGCCCCAGCAAAAGCAGGTGGTTAAGGCCCCAACCGAACTTGGTATTTTCCGTGTGCTCTGCGTGTTGATTCGCCAATTGAATGGGTTGCCAGCGGACTAAGAGCAACGAAGCGGCCGTCAGCGCTCCCAGAAACACGAAACCGTAAGACGATGTGCTCTGAATCGGCAGCACCCAATATGCCAACACTGCGGCTACCGCCGCCTGACCAAGTGTCTGCACCACCATGAACACACCCGCCACACGATCAGGCGCAGCTCCCTGGACGATCAGATTTACGGTACCCCATAACAGCAAACCCTCGGCCAACCCGGCCAAACCACGCGTCAATGCCAGTGCGCCATCCCCGGTGGTGTTGGCCGTGACCAGGTCCATACCCGATGCCGCCAGGATGGCGACGACCGTAAGCAGGCGCAGGCTAAACACGGAGCGCAGTAAATCGCCCAGGACAACGCCCAACCCTAGCGAGAGAATTTCGCCCATAGCGACCAACCCGACGCCCTCAAGCGAAATCCGGTTTTGCGCCAACAACTCCCCCAGCAGCAAGGGTTGCAGCCCTACCATCAGCACAGCAATCGAGCCCAGCGCCAAGGCGGCACTCAGGTGTTTACGGGAAACAGCGGACGACATGTGCATGGCGTTACACCTCTTGAAGGCTTTCAGTAACCACGGTTTTCGGGCGGAATCTCGCCTCGGGCGAAACATTGCGTGGCACGTTGTTCATCTTTAATCAGTCGGCCGTTGGCAACCCACACTACCCACCAGGGCAGCAGCGTCATCTTGGCGCCGGACGCGTTGGCCAGGGTGAAGGCCTTGGCGCACTTTTCAAACAGCTGCGCGTTAAGCGCCATACGGGTGCCAGTGGTGCCCAGGGTAGCGGGCACGCCGTTGATCATCACTGCGTTGCCGCCGCGCTGCAGCGCCGCGGCAATCTCGTGGACTGAAGCCGCCGGTACACCCATATGCCCAATATGCCGCGCCTGCTCATCAAATAGAATCGGCATGACACCGCCAAAGTCCCCCAGGCTCCAGGCGAAGTCACCGCCGCCCAGCAGAACGGCCCCCACATCGGCACGCGCGCGATAAATTGCATGATGGGTCTGGCTGTCACCCATGACATGCACCGGCCAGTCGATACAGGTGGGTGCCGTGTCATCCAACTGCCCCCACCACATGCGTTCCTTGCCCGGTATACGCAAGGAAAAGCTGCTCCCTGCCTTTACCAAGCCGACCAACCTTTCCCGCAGTTCCAGCCATTGTTGCCGCAGTACATCCTGCATCACGCTCACCTCACACCAGTTGAAAAACGGCGTCGAATCGCTCGAGCGCGTCGTCGATGACGTCATCGGTATCGGCCAGGCTGGTATAGATCCGACTGCCGGCCAGCGTGATCAACCCATGCGCCGTGTAAGCAGCGCCCATTTCTTCCATCATGTGCTTGCGCGACTTGGCTTCATTGCGTGCTCGTAGCAGCTTTAGCGGGTTGCTGGTGTCCAGCAACAGCACGCCCGACGTTTGCAAATGCACGATTGAACCCATGTTGTAAGCCACGTAGGGCAGGCCACGGCGGTTGATGATCTCGTCGAGCCCCTGGCGCATGCGGTCGCCAGCACGGCCCGCCAGGGCGGGCGCATTCAGTTTGCGCGCCTCGATCAAGGCGTAGTATCCCGCCACGCAGGACAATGGGTTGGCCGACAGCGTGCCGCCGACAAAGGCGCGCCGTGCAGAGGTGCCGATGCCGCCGGCGAGCAGTTGCATGACATCCCTGCGGCCACCAATTGCACCTGCCATCGGGTAGCCACCGGTCAGGCATTTACCCAGTACGGTGATGTCCGGCATCACGTTGAAATAACCTTGCGCGCCGCCCAATCCCGCACGAAAACCGGTGACCACTTCGTCGAAAATCAGCAACGTGTCGAACTCGTCGCACAGCTTGCGCAGCTGGCGGTTGAAGTCTGGGTGCACCGGGCGCGTGCCGCTCTCCGGACCAAAGGGCTCCACCATGATCGCCGCCGTGCCACCGCGCAGGCGATTGATCTGCAAGCGTCGGCGCAACGCATCCAGGTTATTCGGCGGGCTCTCCTGAGTGTGCGCCGTGGCACCACGTGGAATACCGACGGCCTCCATACGGCCGGTGCCCGGCAAGCGCATGCCATACACCAACTGGTCACTCCAGCCGTGATAGGCACCGCCGATCTTTATTACCCATTTCTTGCGAGTGTAAGCACGCGCCAGACGCACCGCCGCCATGACGGCCTCGGTGCCAGAGCCCAGCAGGCGCACCATATCGACGCCAGGCATCACTTCGCAGACCAACTGCGCCAACTTCACCTCATATTCATGGAGCAAGCCGGTGACCGGACCGCACTCATCGAGTACCCGATTGACTTGCTCACGAATGGCCGGATGGCTGGATCCCAACAGGGTCGGTCCACCGGCCTGCAGAAAATCGATATAGCGGTTGCCGTCCACATCGGTCAGGTGCGCGCCTTTGGCCTGGGCGATGGCGAGAGGAAATGGGTGGTTGAACGCCAGGTTGTGCTGTACGCCGCCCGGTATAAATTTTTTCGCCTCCTCAGCCAGCCGCCTCGACCCCTGGCAACGCTCGTCGAAGTAGCCCATCACCTTGCTTAGCGCCTCGCGCTTCAATGGGCGAATCGGTTGTTTGACCAGTGCATCGAAACGTAGATACAACGAGTCGACATCGGGCCATTGCGAAACCGCTGAGTCTGCCGCAGCAGGCAATGTGATGGGATCAAGAGGCTTGTTCATGATGGGGTCTCGGAAGAAGGGTGAGCATCGACAGCGCTGGAAGGCACCAGGGCATCGACCAGGCGCGCTACAGCGGCAGGTGACTGCGACGTGTGACGGGACTGTTCGGTGATTTGGCGCAGCAAGTAGTCACGACAAAACGTCTCAAGATCCTCGAGGCGCGACAGGGTCGTTTCGACATCCGGGCCACAACACAACACACCGTGATTACGCATCAGGTAGGCGTTGTAATCCCAGCGAATGGCCCTGCCGAACTTGCCGGCCAACCAACTGGACCCGGAAGGCGCATACCCCACCAGGGGAATATGTTTGCCCAGGGAATCCCACAGCGCAGGGTCCGGTACATCCAGCGGTTCACCGAGCAAGGTGCAGGCACTGGCTACGGGCTGGTGGGTGTGGATGCTGCACTGCACGTCCGGACGAGCACGCAGGATTTTTGCATGCAAACCGCTTTCGACCGTCGGCGCGCGGTCACCGGAGAGCTGTGCCAAATCCTTGAGGCGCAGCACGCAGACGTCCTCCGGGCGCATGGTGAAATAGTCGGTGGCCGACGGTGTGACAGCGATGTGCTGCGCATCGATGCGCAACGCGAGATTGCCACCCGTGGCCGCAAAAAAGCCGCGGTGACATAGATGCTGTGATAGCTCGACAATTTGTTGTTGGACATGACTCATGGGGCGGTCTCCTGTGTGGGGTTCAGGCGTCGATAAAGCGGCGCGAGGCGCTTGCGTACCTCCTGGAACGTTGCGAATTGATCGTCGTACAGCGCACGGGTCGCGCGGGACGGCTCAAACAGACGATGCGGGCGTTTGAGGCTCGACAGGTCGTGAAACTGCAGCTTGCCCAGCGCCACCGCTGCAATGAACGCGGCCCCGCGGGCGTTGGTCTGGATCGCGTTCTGCGGCTGCTGGATAACGCGCCCGCAGACGTCGGCCATGATCTGGCACCACACCTCGGACTGGGCGCCGCCACCGGTGGCGACGATCACGTCGCTGGGCTGGCCGAGAAAGCGCGCGAACGGTTCGAACATCCAGCGCGTATTGAGCGCGACCCCTTCCATGAAGGCGCGAATGATGTCTTCCCGTGAGTGCTCCAGTTTCAGGTTGAACAAACCGGCGCGTAGGCTCGGATCACTGATCGGCGAGCGCTCGCCACACAGCCAGGGTGTGTAGATCAACCCTCTCGAACCTGGCGGCACCCGCGCGGCGATGCGGTCGAGCAAGGCATAGACATCCGGCTGCTGTTCATCACTGAGCAGCTCATCCGGGTGGTACAGCACCTTGTCGCGCAGGAATGAAAGGTTAGCGCCTGCCGCCGACTGCATGGCCATCGCCAGGTAGCGGCCGTTGACAGCACTGGGTACCGCCGCAATGTGGTGACGCACGCTGGTTTTCTTGAATGGGACGTGAGCCCCCACCCACGACGAGGTGCCCAGATAGAGGTGCGGGGCAAAGTCACTGACAGTGGCACCAACGGCCACCGCCGAGGTGTCGACGGCGCCCGCTACCACTTGTGTGGTGCGCGCCAGTCCGAGCATTTCGACAAGCTCCGGGCGTAACGTGCCGATAACATCCGTGGAGCGGACCAGCTCAGGCAGTTTGCCAGCCTCGATTCCCAGCGCCTTGACCAGGCCGTCGTCGTAGCGGATGCGGTGGGGATCGCGGTTGTCGGTGATCCAGGCTGTCAGCATCGAGTCGCTGGTGGCGCAATAGCGACCCGACAGGCGCAGGTTCATGTAGTCGAGCACATTGAGAAACTTGTGCGTGCGCTCGTAGCGCTGCGGCTCGTGATCGAGGATGTAGGCCATGTGCCCGGCCGAATCCATGCCGGATAACGAGGCCACGCCACCGGTCAGGCGCAGTGAACGCCAGAGCTTGAGCGGCCCGTACCCGGCCAGGCTGAACCGCCCTCCTCCCATACGTTTTTTTACGGCGCCGGCCCCGCGCTTATCCAACCACAACATCGCACGTCCAATGGCCACGCCATGCCGATCCACGCACACTGTGCCTTCGCTCTGTGTCGAACAACACACGGCGATCACCTGGCGGCGCCTGACCGGGTCAGCGCTCAACAGTTCGTTGGCGCCGCGCAGGAAGGCATCCCACCAGTCCTGCGGCTCCTGCTCGACACTCAACCCGCTCACATGCAGCGGCACGCTGTGAAACGCCCATGCGCGAATATCGCCTTCCAGTGAAACCAGCGCGCACTTGCAACCGGAGGTGCCGAGGTCCACCGCGAGGACGAGTTGCTCCAGACCGGTGGCCGCCTGAGGCGTCCGGGATAAGAAAAGCGAAGTCATAAAGGTCTACTCAGAAAGTACGCGAAATCGAGGCCACCCAACGGTTTTCATCCGTGGCGCGTACATGCCCATTGTCCTCGGCCATATACAACTCACGCGCCCGTGTCTTTGCGGTCACCCAGTCGAGCCCCCAGTCGAAGCCCCACAAGTGATGGACCAGGCCAATGCCGTAGTCAGCCGCGTTGGCTTCGGAAAAATTAACGATTTGCTGATAACCCGCATGCAGCTTCAGCGTGGTGTTGATGCCAAGCGCGTATTTGTAGTCCAGGTCATAGAGCATGCTGCCACGGGAGTTGCGGTCGCCCTTGGCGTAGCATTCCAAGCCCTTGGTGGGATCGTCGCGGAACTGCAACTGGGCACCGCACACACCGCCGGTGTTGGCACCACGGTAAGTTTTGGACAATACCCGCGCGACTCGACCTTCAAGCGCGCCGTAACCGATTTCCAACACGGCGAACTGGCTGTTGTAGTTGGTCGTACGCTCATCGGTGGGCGTGAAGGTGTCGAAGTCAAATTTGTTGGGTGCCTTGAACTGCGCACCGGGGAACATCTCGGCCGCCAAACCCACGCCGTAATGCCAAGCCTCCGGATCGCCGAAGCGATAACCGCCCGCGAGCAGGACGCCAAGGCCATCCCCTTCAAGAAACTGCTTTTTGTTGACGGTGGTGAATTCGGCCAGTGCCACCAACCCTGATTCATGGGCGACTTGAATGGTGACTCTGGCACCCGGCCGATTCAACGAATCCGACACGCCCCGGGTCCTGACATCGGAGACGGCCTTGGCCGTGACATCGATTGCATAGCTGGCCATCTCGTCGGCGAACGCCAAGGAGGGGCTGACGACAGGCCACAGCAAAGCAGCCATCAGATAATGGTGTGTAGTTGCACGCATGAGGCTCTCCCACAAGAAAGGTCGGATTTACAAAGTGCAAACCGGAGTAGGAGGCAGTGAGGCAATGCGCTCGAATTGCTCTGTCTTACCGAGGATCTCGGTACCGACAAAAGCCCGGACATTGAGGTACCCCTCTTTGACCCGAACGACGCCTTTGTATTTTTTATGATCGCGGGGATCAAACACCCAGCCATCGCGCCACGCTTCCTGGTCGAAACGATCCAGTTGCATGATCTGTACGCCGCAATCGCTGGTGGTGGAGGCCACGTCCTTGACCCAGACGACCTTTCCACACAGCGCGCCGGGCTTGTCGGCGCATTCGTCTACCTTGACCACCGCATCCTTTTCCGACGTGAGCCACAGGCCCTTGGCCTCTTGTGGGCCCGCCGCCGCATAACCGCTGGAACAGCACACCAGTGCCAGTGAAAGGAACAGCCATTGCCGCGCGTTCATAGTCGTCACCTGTATTTTTTGTTTTAAGAGACCGTCACACTAACGACGCATCGGTTATGATAGTCATCGCTACACGATAGTTATAACTACCATTAACAACCTCAGCAACATTTTTTTTCATTTTGATAAGCTGATTCTTCAACCTTTTTTTGCTAGGTACCTATGACCAAGCCCAACACCGCCAGCGCCCGCGCCGCTAACGCCGGGAAAACACAGGAACACAAGAAACCGCCTGCACAGCAGCGCAGCACTGAGACCTACGAGCGGATTCTCGTCGCGACCGCGCAAACCCTGTGTGATGTGGGAATAGAACGTCTGTCCACCAACCTGGTCTGCGAATGTGCCGGGCTGACCCCGCCAGCGCTGTACCGCTACTTTCCGAACAAGTACGCGCTGCTGACGGTATTGGGGGAGCGCCTGCTGGAAAAACAGAACGGGCTGATCGATAACTGGATCACTCCGCAGCTGTTGTCCGGGCCGCCAGAGGCGTTGGAGTCAGCGCTCGCCGATCTGATCCTGGAGACCTATCGGGTCACGGAGGCGACACTGGGCGGCATGTGGATCCTCAAAGGGCTGCGCGCGGTACCGGCGCTGGAGCATGTAAGGATTGACTCACACCGAAAAGTCTCCGGCGCACAGGCCGAAATCCTCGCGGCCGTGTTTCCCCAGGCGGATCCTCAAGAACTGGCCACCGCTGCCCGTGTGGCGGTGGAGATGATCCACGCGACGATCGAACTGCTGTTTGACGAATCCATGGACCCCAAGAGCGTCTGCGCTATGGTCGCGTCGATGATTGTCAGCCATCTGGATCGGTTGGCCCCTGTCACGAGAGTGTGAAGTGGAATGCGAGCATGGCCGGTGAGAACCTGTTGCCCGGCCGGATCGCACCTTCATCGACACCCGCGGGCGCTTTACCCTCTTAACAGCGAGACCACACGCCTCCTTACCTACCGCTGAACTCATTGGGTCCTTCATGCGCCGTGTCGAAACCGCCCCACTGCCACCTGTTCGCGATTATGCCTATTACCATCAGGTACTGGCCGGGGTGCAGTTACCCGCAGCATTGATTGACCTGGATGCACTGACGATCAACCTTCAGTGCCTGGGCAAACGGGCCGGGCACCTGCCCGTGCGGCTAGTGACAAAATCCATACGCTCGGTGGAGATGATTCGCACAATCATGGCAACCGGGTCGTTCATGCAGGGCCTGCTGTGCTACAGCGCTGCAGAGGCCGCCTGGCTGGCTGGCCTGGGTTTCGACGATATCGTGGTGGCTTACCCGACGGTCGATGAGCGCAGCCTGGTCAAAGTCGCCTGCCAATTGCGGCGAGGACGCTCGATCACGCTGATGGTCGACAACCGGACCCAGGTGCTGGCGATCAACGAGATAGCCATGACCGAGGGTGTGGTCATGCCGTTGGCGATCGATCTGGATATGTCGTCTGATTTTCCTGGGCTGTACTTTGGCGTACACCGCTCCCCGATCAACGACGTGGCAAGTGCACTCGGACTGGCCGCCGATATCGCCTCGAACCAAGGCGTCATGCTGAAAGGGCTGATGGGTTATGAAGGGCAAATTGCCGGACTGATGGATGCGGTGCCAGGCCAAGCCGTCAAGAATAGAATCATCCGGTTTCTCAAAAGCCGCTCCATAGCCGAAGTTAATAAACGCCGGGAGCAGGTTGTGCAAGCGTTGCGCAAAGCCGGCCACACCCTGCAGTTTGTAAACGGCGGCGGCACGGGCAGTTTTGAAAGCACCCGCCAGGATCCTTCGGTCACCGAGTTGGCAGCCGGCTCCGGCCTGTACGCACCGACCTTGTTTGACCACTACCAAGCCTTTGAACTGAAGCCTGCCGCCGGGTTTGCCTTGCCCGTGACACGCACCCAGGCCCCCGGCGTGATGGTGTGCTCAGGCGGTGGTTACATCGCCTCTGGGCCCGCGGGCAAGGACCGATTGCCCCAGCCCTGGCTACCCAGCGGCTGTCGCTTGATCGACAACGAGGCCGCCGGCGAAGTCCAGACCCCACTGCAACACACCCTGAGCCAAGCATTGAACCTCGGCGACCCGGTGCTGTTTCGTCACGCCAAGGCGGGCGAGCTGTGTGAGCGTTTCGATGAACTGCTGGTGATCAGCAATGGGCGCGTGGTGGATCGCGTGCCGACTTACCGCGGCGAGGGCAAAAATTTCTTCTGACGACTCGCGCACGCTCACATCCCCTCTCTGGCATCTTGCCCAAGGATTACCGTCATGAATCAGCCTGTCAGCAGCATGCCCAATTCGCTTGAGCCTGTGCCGTTACTCAATGAACTGTTCACGGCCCAACAAGCCGCCGTGCATGCCCAGGGCGCCCCGACCTACGCGCAGCGCATCGCCGCCTTGAACGCGGTGTTGCGCCTGGTCACCGATCATCATGACTCACTGCTGGAAGCAGTATGCGCGGATTTCGGCAACCGCTCGTTCGCCGAGACCCAACTCAGTGAGCTGATGCCTATCGTCAACGGCATCAAGCATATCCGCGCGCATCTCAAAGGCTGGATGCGCCCCAGCAAACGCAAGGTGGGCATCGCCTTCAAGCCCGCATCGGCCAAGGTGATCTATCAACCGTTGGGCGTGGTGGGCATTCTGGCGCCCTGGAACTACCCGTTGACGCTGACCCTGGCGCCGCTGGTGGAAGCGCTGGCAGCAGGCAATCGGGTGATGATCAAACCGTCGGAGCTGACCCCGCGCACCGCCGCGTTGCTGCAATACTTGCTGGCCAAGACGTTTCCCGCCGACCAGGTCACCGTGGTCATCGGCGACGCGCAATTGGCCAGCCGCTTCAGCGAATTGCCGTTCGATCACTTGCTATTTACCGGTTCTACCCAGGTCGGGCGTCTGGTGATGGCGGCCGCAGCGCGCAACCTGACCCCGGTGACCTTGGAGTTGGGAGGCAAGTCACCGGTGGTGCTCGCTGCGGATTTTCCACTGAAGAAAGCGGCGCGGATGATCGCCATCGGCAAGCTGTTCAACGCCGGCCAAACCTGCGTCGCACCCGATTATGTGCTGGTGCCGCGGCCTTTGGTCGAGCGCTTTGCCACTGAATGGCTGGCGGCAGCCAAGCAGCTGTACCCCAGCATTGATGGCAATAAAGACTACACCTCGATTATTTCGCGGCGTCATTATGAGCGTCTGCTGAACCTCGTGGATCAGGCGATCGTTGCCGGCGCCAAGGTGTGGCAGAACATTGAATTCGATCAGACCACCGAGCGCAAAGTCCCACCGACCCTGCTGACCGACGTGCCATTGAGCACCGATATCATGCGCGAGGAAATTTTTGGCCCACTGTTGCCGGTTGTCGCCTACGACACGCTTGATGAGGCGCTGGCGTTTATCAATGCGCGGCCTAAACCGTTGGCGCTGTATTGCTTCTCCAATGATCGGAGCTGTATTGAGCAGGTGGTGCAGCAAACCCGCTCAGGCGGTGTAACGATCAATGGCACCATGCTGCATGCCACCCAGGACGACCTGCCCTTCGGCGGCGTCGGTGAAAGTGGCACGGGGGCCTACCATGGCTACGAAGGGTTTGTGCGCCTGTCCCATGCCCGTGGCGTGTTCAAACTCAGTCCCTTCAATATGTCCGACAAAGTCGCGGCGCCGTATGGGCGGTTTACCCGCCTGGTGACCCGCCTGATGCTGGGCAAATAACCGCATCACAGGGAGCCGACCATGCTCGGTGCTACACGGCACACCGCCGATTTACCGGTCAATCTGCTGCGCAGTCTGGCGGATCTAATTGTGCAACTGGGCCTGGACCCGAATCGACTGTGCCTGGGTTTAGGCTTCAACATCGCTGACCTGGCCAACCCGCAAAGTCGCGTCTCGATTCGTCAGGCCTGCCTGATGATCAAGCGCGCTCTGGACATGACCAAGGGGCGCGACAGAGGACTGGGCCTGGACATGAGCACGACCGAGTCCATCGCCTCCATGGGCCTGGTGGGTTATGCCATGTTGACCAGCGCTACCCTCGGTAGCGCGATAGCCCTGGGCATCGACATGCAGAAACAGACCGGCGCGCTATTGAGCTTCGAGAACCTCGAATCCCCAGGGCATATTACGCTCCAGGTCACCTGCCCGTTTCATGAGCCCGAGATCCTGATCTTTCTGGTGGAGGAAGCCTTCGGCGTGTTCTTGAACGTTGCGCGTACCCTGGCAGGCCCGGCGTTCAGCCCGTCGTCGATCGAACTGAGTTACCCACGGCCCGCCTACGCCGCCCATTATGAAAACCTGTTCAGATGCCCGGTGCACTTTGACCGCAAGGACAATCTGTTTGTCTGCGCCAAGCACTGGGCCAATACCCCCATCGGCACCCACAACGCGTTGAGTAATCGACAAGTCATGGAGTTGTTGGAAATGAGTGACGGCCGGGGCGGCGAAATTGAGTTCGTCGAATCCGTCGAGCGCATTCTGCGTCGCGATCTGCGCACACCCCTCAGTTTGTCAGCGGTCGCTTCTCAGTTGTGCATGAGCGAACGCACCTTGCGCCGGCGTCTGGCGCAGAACGAGATGTCCTATCAAGCCATTCTGGATGATCTGCGCAAGAAGCGTGCCCTTTCTTTATTGGGCAATGTACGCATGACGCTGGATGAGGTGGCTTTTGAAGTGGGCTTCAGCGACGCGCAGAACTTCCGCAAGGCGTTCAAGCGCTGGACCGGGCACGGCCCGCGACAAACGCGCGCTTGACTGCCGTCACTTTCGTGGCTTTTGACTGAACGCTTCCAACCGCAAGCCATGCCATGCGATCGCCAGCAGGCGTAAACGACGCGGCCCATACAGCGCCTGAATGAAGCGTTCGAACAACTTGAATTTGCGTGATGTGTAGGGGTACCAATTGGCCTCGATCTTGCTCCCGGCCTTGTCAATCAGTACGGCCTTGCTACGGGTGAACCCAAGCAGCCCTTCCGGCCCACGCAGTTTGCCGAAGCCACTTTTCTTCGCGCCGCCAAATGGCAAGCCTGGGTTGCCTTCGCTCATGTTGACGTTGTTGATCGACACTCCGCCGACCTCCAGTGCGCCGGCCACCCGCAACGCGCGCTGCGTGTCGGCGGTAAACACACTGGCACATAGGCCATAGTCAGTGTCATTGGCCAGCTCAATGGCGTGCGCTTCGCTGGTGAAGGCCATGACCGGCAATACCGGACCGAAGGTTTCCTCGTTCCACACCCGCATCGCCGGCGTGACACGGTCCAGAATGATCGGCTGCACAGTCAGGGAGTTCGCGCTGGGTACGGCACCGAATCTCAGGCGCGCGCCAAGACTCAGGGCGTCTTGCACATGCTCAATGACCTTGTCACGCTGAAAGCCGACGGTCATGCGCCCGACGTCGGCGTCGCCTTTATCGCCAACGCGCACGACGAGCTTTTGCGCCTCCTTGACCAGGCTATCGACGAAACGATCCTGCACGCTGTGCTCTACCAACAGGCGCTCCACACCGCTGCAGGATTGCCCGGCGTTGGTGAAGCCGCCCCACAGCGCGCCAGCCACCGAGCGCGCCATGGGTGCATCGGCAAACACGATCATCGGATCTTTGCCACCCAGCTCCAGCTCCACCGGAATCAATTCACGACTGGCCTGAGCCATGATCTTGCTGCCGGTGGGGCCACTGCCGGTAAAAAAGATCTTCGCCGGCTGCTGCTCGATCAACGCCGAACCCAGGCTGCCGGCGCCGTACACCACCCGGACCAGGCTCTGGAGTACCGATGAACACGCCAGGACCTGTTCGATCAATCCCTTGCAGGGAGCGTGTTCGGAGGGTTTATACACCACGGCATTGCCCGTAACGATCGCGGCCGCGATGCCGGTGATTGCGTTGTGGAAGGGGTAATTCCAGGGGCATATGATCAGGACGACGCCCAGGGGCTCATGCAGCAGCAACGACTGCTTGCCCAACAACGTAATCGGCGTTTTGACCTTTTCAGGCTTCAGCAGCCGCTCGGCATTTTTCTCCAGCCAGTTGAGCCAATCAATGGTGCCGAGAATCTCCGCAACCAGTGCATCCGTTCGACACTTGCCCACCTCCTCCATGACCCGCGCGATGATCATTGAGCGATGGGCCAGAATCGTTTGTTTAAGCTTGGACAGTTCGGCCAGGCGCTCCTTGGTGGACAGCAGAGAGTGAGCGCGCAAAGCCGTGCGGGCGTTTGTGAATGCCATCCGGGCAACCTCAGCCTCACACGGCAGCACGTTGTCGCGCGGGCAGGGTTTGAATTCATCGGGAGTGTTCATTCAACGTTCCTCGGGATCATCGGCCAATCTCCAAGGTAACTGGCCGCAGGCCTTTGAAGCAGGGTTGAGACGGACGAAAACCGGTCAAATACGGCTATTTGCCAGCGCCCAACTGAACCTCAGCTGAAGACAATCGCTATCGCGATTAAACCGTTTGATTAATACCGATGGGTATTCAGATCATGACCAGCCTGTTTAACAAGGCTTGGCCGCCTGTAATGAAATACTCAGGACCACACCGTTGACGCTCCGGAATCCATTTGTGCAGTGCCTGTCAGCGTCCGTGCTATATGCCTTTGTGCTGATACCGCAGTTGTCCCAGGCGGCAAACCATCCCGAAGGTTTTGCCAAGGGCGTGACCGGTGGTGGCGAGGCTGTGGCTGTGCACCCCGCCACACCCACTGAACTGAAAAATGCCTTGTGCGCGCGCTTTGACACGCGCGGCAATTGCACCGATGACACGCCACGCGTTATCGCCTTGGACCGTACCTTCGATTTTCGCGGTTCGGTTGTTTCCGACGGCAGCGCCCAAGCAACAGAGGCCGGATGCATGGCCAACGCCTGTGCCCATGGCGGTGGGCAATGGGCGATCGACGGCGCCAACCATTTCTGCCAATCGAAACCGCCAGCCACAGTGACCTACGACAAGGCAGGGCTGCAGCGCCTGAAGATTGGCTCGAACAAAACGCTAGTGGGAGTAAGCGCTCATGCCGGTATTCAGGGCATGGGGCTGTTTATCGGGAGCGGCGCATACAATGTCATCGTGCGTAACCTGACCCTGTCGGACATCAACCCCCGTGTGGTCTGGGGCGGTGATGCACTCACCCTGGACGATGCAGATGGCGTGTGGATCGACCATGACACCTTCGCGCGTATCGGCCGGCAGATGATCGTGACCGGTTGGGGCAGCGCGACCCATGTGACGATCTCTAACAACGAGTTCGACGGCCGCACGCCCTACTCGGCGACCTGCGATGGTCACCATTATTGGGTATGGTTGTTTCTAGGCCATCACGACACCCTGACGCTGCTCAGAAACTACGTGCATGACACCTCGGGGCGCGCCCCCCATGCCGGCGGAATGGGCAACGCCGAGATTCGCGCGCAACTGGTCAATAACGTATTTGCCCATCTCACGTACCAGGGCGCGATCATGTCCCGCACCGTCAGTTCCCATCTGCTGGTGGAGGGCAATGACTTCGAAGACGTATCGCACCCGCTGTTCAACGATACCCGGCAACCCGGCACGGCATTCGCCCTCTTCGCCCCAATCCCGCAGTCGGCCAACGACACCTGCCAGTCCGCGCTAGGCAGGCCCTGTGTTGCCAACCAGCAACACCTGAGTGGTGATGACTATCGTCCCCAGGATGCTCCTGTGCTGGAGGCGTTCAAGGAATACCGTCAATACCTTATTGCACCGCAGCCAGCCGAAACGGCGCGAATTGAAGTCCCCAGCGACGCCGGTGCTGGTCACGTCAATCTGGGGAGCCACTGATGCGACGCCTCCTGCTGATCATGTTTTGCACGCTTGCGGCCCATGCACACGCCGCCGGCTTCGGCTTCACCCGCACCGACTCCCGGATCGTCGTCGACACCGGTGCAAACTTGCTGTTCAGCGTGGACACGCGCAATGGCGATTTGACTTCCATGCGCTATCGCGACAGCGAGTTGCAGACCACCGAACCCAAAGCCTCGCAGATCGCTTCCGGCCTTGGCAGCGCACAGGTAGACGTGCACACGGTAGGTGACGTGATTGTGATCAGTGCGCGGGCGGGAGAGTTGATCCACTACTACCTGGCGAAAAAAGGTCGCGCTGCTATCTACATGGCGACCTACGCCCCAACCCTGCTACCCGTGGGCGAGCTGCGCTTTGTGGCGCGGCTCAACGTCAACAAGCTGCCCAAAGCCGACCGTGGTACCGACTCCAACGTCGGCACAGCGATCGAAGGCAAAGATGTGTTTTTGCTACCCGACGGGCGCACCAGCTCCAAGTTCTATTCGGCACAACCGATGATCGACGACCCACTGCACGCGGTCAAAGGCCCCGGTGTGGCGGTTTACATGCTGATGGGCAGTCGTGAACTCAGCTCTGGAGGTGCGTTTTTCAAAGATATTGCCACTCAGAAAACGCCGACCACCCATGAGCTGTACAACTACATGTTCTCCAATCACACCCAGACCGAGCCCTATCGCGGCGGCTTGCATGGGGTTTACGGGCTGTTGTTTACCGACGGTGGTACCCCTGACGCTGCCTTGATCGACGTGGGTTTCGTCAATAGCAGCCTGGGCCTTGCCGGGTTCGTGGACAGCGCTGGGCGCGGCGCGGTAGCCGGTCACGTTTGCGGCGTGACCAGCGCACTGCCGGCGGTGGTGGGTTTGAGTAATGCCAACGCCGAATATTGGGCGCGCGCCGATGGCAGCGGGAGGTTCCAGTTGACTGCGGTACGCCCGGGGCAATACCGGATGACGCTCTATCAGAATGAACTGGAAGTGGCACAGAGCACGGTTGATGTCAAAGCCGGCACGACCACCCAGGCGAGCTTGCAGGCGCAACCGCTTCCAGGCCAGGTGAAATGGCAAATCGGTGTGCCCGATGGCACTCCGGCTGGCTTTCGCAACGCGCACTTGGTGCTATCGGCACACCCCAGCGATTCACGCATGGCGTCATGGGGCCCCGTCACTTACACCGTAGGCACCAGCACTGCTGATGAATTCCCGGCGGTGCAATGGCGCGACGTTAACAGCCCCACGCGCATCCAGTTCGTATTGGCCGCCAACGAGCTGAGCGCTTACCGGCTACGCCTGTTTATTTCGCTGGCCCAAGCCGGAGGGCGCCCAGCAGTGAGGGTCAATCAGCACTGGACCGCGCCAGTGCCACCCGCTTCGAAGCAGCCCGACAGCCGTGGCATCACCCGGGGCACTTATCGCGGCAACAACACCGTGTTCGAGGTCAGTGTTCCGGCCACAGCGCTGCAGGTAGGCGTTAACACAGTGGAGATCGGCGTGGCATCAGGTAAAACGGGGAAAGGCTTTCTAAGCCCAGGCATTGTGTTCGATAGCGTGCAGTGGGTGCAGTAATGATCACTGGGACCCGATCGGCCCACTCACCATCGGCAAGCACGCCGAAATGATAGCTAGCGAGTGGCTGACAGGGGCCGGCCTGGTCATTCTAGGTATCGTAACCGGCTTTGTCGGCACCAATACGGGAGGAAGCGTGTTTTTCACAGTACCGGTCATGATTGGGCTAGGCATTGCACCGCAGTCGGCCGTAGCCACTGCCCGCTTAGCGTCACTGGGCACGATGCTGGCTGGACTACGTCATTTCCACAAGCACGGAAAAATCGATTATGCCGCTGCTTTCCCTGCGGCGCTCCTAGGTCTGCTTGGGGCGCTGGCGGGGGCGAGTCTGCTGATTGAAATCGATCCTCTGCTGCTGCACAAAATAATTGGAGCACTGACGTTATTACTTGTAGCGCTTTCGCTAATCAAAAAGCCGCTTGCCGGAGAGTCACACCCTTCCTGGACAAGGCGACTCGCAGGTTATTTGCTGTTCATCCCAGTAGGCGCAGTTGGGGGTTTATTTGGCGGGCAGGCAAAACTGTCGACGTACATCTACATTATTTTTTTTCGCAAAACGATCAGCGAATCCATTGGCACTCGAAAGGTCGGAGGGTTGGTGCTGTCAATCGGATCGCTGATGGTCTTCGGCATCAACGGCATTATCAACTGGCAATACGGCGGATGCCTATTGGCCGGCACAGTGCTTGGCGCAAACGCCGGGGCACGATTTGCGTTAAGCAAAGGCGATGAATGGATGGAGTGGGTATTCAATATCGTGGTGATTGGCTTGGCGTTGAAGCTGCTTTTTGAGTAATCGATATGGATAGGTGCCGCCAAGCCGAAATTTATCATATCGTGTTGAACCTGCAGCAGGTCCGGTAATTGGATATACTATCGTTGCGCAACCTTGAAGCCGTTACCGACCAGAGATACTGACCGCGAGCAACGATACGGCGCAAAACCAAGTTATGACCCAGCCGTAGATTTCAAAATCAGCCCAAACCCAGACTCATCAATTACTGTTTTGTTGAGCGCCCAAGCGATGTGGCAGCTACCGCAATGACCCTACGTCGTAGACATCTAAAGGCATTGCTTGGCCCCCCCTTACTCGCCTAACGCTCACTTAGTCTAAGCTCGGCAATGACGCTACGGACGCTCGACATAGGCGTTAGCGTTGCCGCGAATAATGTAGCCAACTTTCATAATTTAACAATTACAAAGATGACAGCATGACCGACGGACGATCGTTGACTCCTCATGTATCTGCTCCGAAACTGGGTGGCGTTCAGCCTCGCTCCCGGAATCAAGATGGACGGGGCAGCGATGAGCGCGATACCACGAGAACGCCAGGGAGGAAATAATCAAATACGATGAATTGCAGATCGCTCGCAACAGAGGGGCTACGCCCGGCCCCTCCTCTCTCCAAACCGAATTAAGACGCTCACAATCGAGTGTATTCTAGTAAATCTTTGATAATCTACCTTCTGGATGGTAGCTTTGTTAAATTCACTGCTCACTCATCCGGTTCGTACCGGGCAAGGAGCAGAGCCATTTGAGAGAGATTCACGATGAGCAAAAAGAAGATAACTTTCCAAAACCCTCAAGGTATGAGCCTGTCTGGTTTGCTCGAGACGCCAGAATCTCCTAAAGCCTATGCATTGTTCGCCCACTGTTTCACGTGCGGTAAAGATATCAAAGCTGCCGCAAGAATTGCTAAAGCGTTAGTCAACAACAATATCGCGGTGCTCAGATTTGATTTCACGGGCCTGGGCAGTAGTGAAGGCGACTTTTCCAATAGCAATTTCTCCTCCAACGTTGCCGACCTAGTAGCGGCTTCGGAATATCTGCGTGAAATGTACCAGGCTCCCTCCATCTTGATTGGCCATAGCTTGGGTGGAGCCGCAGTCATAGCGGCGGCGAAGCACATTCCTGAGGCCAAGGGCGTGGTCACAATCGGTGCACCCGCTGAAGCCGCCCATGTCATGAAGCAGTTCAGAGGTCATGTTGAGGCAATCAGAGACATTGGCGAATACAACGTGATGCTCGCCGGCAGAGAGTTCACGATAAAAAAACAGTTTCTGGATGACATTGAGGCCCAAAAACAGGATGCGAATATCGCTAACCTTCGACGCGCACTGCTTGTTTTTCATTCCCCAATAGACACCACCGTATCCATAGAACAAGCCCAAAAAATTTATCTGGCAGCTAAGCACCCCAAAAGCTTTATTTCGCTCGACTCAGCAGATCACCTCCTTACTAACAGTCAGGATGCAGACTATGTCGCTTCCTGCATTACTGCTTGGAGCTCCAGATACCTCTGACCTAAGTCCACCTCCACCCAACCCAGAACACATTCGATCCCTTAACAGCGCGCTGCCATGTTGGATTACGAGGAAATTGAAAATGACTTACGATTTTGACCTTTATGTGATCGGTGCAGGTTCCGGAGGTGTTCGGGCTGCGCGCTTCTCCGCCGGTTTCGGCGCCAAAGTGGCGGTGGCCGAGAGCCGATATTTAGGTGGTACCTGTGTAAACGTTGGCTGTGTCCCGAAAAAACTGCTGGTTTACGGAGCGCACTTCTGCGACGAATTCGAGCACTCGAAAGGGTTCGGATGGACTCCAGGGGACGCCAAGTTCGAGTGGGCAACACTGATCGCCAACAAGGATCGCGAGATCAATCGACTGAACGGTATCTATCGCGATCTGCTGGTCAACAGCGGCGTGACCTTGCATGAAGGCCACGCCAAGATCGTCGACCCGCATACGGTCGAGATTAATGGTGAGCGTCACACCGCCAGGAACATTTTGATCACTACCGGTGGCTGGCCGCAGACTCCGGAGATTCCGGGTCATGAGCATGCGATCAGTTCCAATCAGGCATTCTTCCTCAAAGAACTGCCAAAGCGTGTTCTGGTGGTGGGTGGTGGTTACATCGCTGTTGAATTCGCCGGTATCTTCCACGGGTTGGGCGCCGAGACCACATTGCTGTATCGCGGCGATTTGTTCCTGCGCGGCTTTGACGGTACGGTGCGCAAACATTTGCAGGAAGAGCTGAGCAAGCGCGGCATGAACCTGCAATTCAATGCCAACATCGAGCGCATCGACAAGCAAGCCGATGGCAGCCTGAAAGCAACCCTCAAGGATGGTCGTCAGCTTGAGGCGGACTGCGTGTTCTACGCTACCGGTCGGCGTCCGATGCTCGACAACCTGGGCTTGGAAAACACTGGCGTCAAACTCGACAAGAAAGGTTTTGTCGAGGTCGATGAACTGTATCAAACCGCTGAACCGTCGATCCTGGCTCTGGGCGATGTGATTGGTCGAGTGCAACTTACACCGGTCGCGCTGGCAGAAGGCATGGCCGTAGCGCGGCGCTTGTTCAAGCCCGAGCAGTATCGCCCTGTGGATTACAAGATGATCCCGACGGCGGTGTTCAGCCAGCCCGACATCGGCACTGTCGGGTTGACCGAAGAAGAGGCGCGAGAGGCCGGGCACGAAGTGGTGATTTTTGAAAGCCGTTTCCGGCCGATGAAATTGTCGCTGACTGAATGCCAGGAGCGCACTTTGATGAAGTTGGTGGTGGACGCCAAGACCGACAAGGTCTTGGGCTGCCACATGGTCGGCCCGGAGGCCGGCGAGATCGTGCAGGGTTTGGCGATTGCGCTGAAGTCGGGCGCGACCAAGCGCGATTTCGACGACACCATCGCCGTGCATCCGACGTCCGCTGAAGAGTTCGTCACCATGCGCACACCGGTCGCGGGTTAACCGCTCTTCGGTTATCTGATGCGTCTAGCCCTGTCGCAACGACAGCAGCTAGACGCACGCTTTCACCATCATCACGAACTTGTTGGCTCTGCCTGTGAAAGTTGCACACGGGCAAACTCAGCCACTGTGTTCAGCGCTTTGGCCGCTGAGCGCAGGTAAAAGGCTTGAAGCTGAAAAACGTGCCATCGTGCTGCGTACACCTCCAGCCAGCAATTCACCCCACTGTTGACTGCGTGTTCGGCCAAACGTATGGAATCGGATAACAGCAGTTCATGGTCGCCAACCTGAACCAGCATCGGAGGCAGTCCTTGCAGATCCACTCGCAATGGACTGGGCGTCGCCTCATCGGAGGCATACCAACCCAATCCCTGCTCAAGCCAACCGCGACGAATCATGGGGTCTTCCTTAAGTCGCGAGATCATTGAGGCGCCGGTCAAGTGCTCGTCGGTTACCGGTGACATCAGCAGCAGCCCAGCGGCAAAAAGCTTGTAACGATCTCGAAGCTTGAGGGCCAAGGCCAATACCAACGCAGCGCCCGCCGAATCGCCTGCGAGAAAAATCCGGTTGGCGGCATAACCTTGAGCGCGCAAGGCTTCATAGCATGCCAGCGCATCTTGCAGTGCTGCTGGACAGGGATGCTCTGGAGCCAATCGGTAATTCGCAACCCATACCGACATCCTGGATGCCTTGGCCAAGCGACTGGTGATGCTCCAGTGCGTGTCCGGGGAGCCGAGGCAAAACGCTCCGCCGTGCAGGTACAAAATGACACCGCCGCTCTCACCTTGCTTGGGAGCAACCACCTGTACGGGAACACCATTGACCTGCTGGCAATAACGGATCACGCCAGTGGTGCCGGGCATCAGCCGGGAAAGTCCCCTGACCACCCTTCTCTGCGCGACGACACCCAATCCCGGCCCGATCAACGACCGAAATGTGGTGCGCAAGAAGCCTCGCAAAAAACGAGTTTTCATCACCTCAAGCCAATCTGGTGATTCCGCTATCGTGGTGCCTCCTTCGAACTGACGGCTAAAGCGGTAGGCGTGCAAAGCCGAGAATCGCGTTAGCCAGCGATAGCTTAGGGTGAAGCCTGGCCAATTTGTGCTGTTGTTGCCGGCTTCATCGACGTACCAGCTCTTGCATCCGTTCCACACCGTGTTGGCCAGGCGGTTCTGGGTCTGTTGGTGGAAACGGTCATACGCGCTTTGATCGATCTCAACTGTGTTCGTCTCCGTTGCATTCAAAGTGCGCAAGCATCGCATGATGTGGGCAATCTGGCTTTCAAGCATATACACGATCGAGTTGTGGCCAAGGTTGGTGTTTGGGCCGTAGAGTATGAAGAAATTGGGGAAGTTCGGAACCGCTAGTCCAAGATAAGCCCGGGTACCGTCGCGCCAAGCCTGATTAAGGTTTATTCCGTCACGCCCGACAATGCGCATCGGAGACAAAAATTCAGTGGCCGCAAACCCGGTACCGTAGACGATCGCATCGACCTCATGCTGTCTGCCGTCAGCGGTTTCAATTCCGTTCTCCGTAATACGGACAATACCGTCGGTGACCAATTCCACGTTGGGCCGACTCATGGTCTTGAGGTATTCGCTAGACAGCAAAATGCGTTTGCAGCCGAACGGATAATCAGGAGTAAGTTTCTGCCGTAATACGGGATCAGTCACTTGCTCGGTCAGCAGCTTGCGAAATGGAATACCGACCGCCCATTTCATCAAAGACTTGAACCGGGTAAACGCCAGAGCTCGTGATTCATACCGAAGATATATTGATGCACGGTAAGCCTTCATCAACCAGGGAACATTGCGTAGCAGGGCTTTTTCTCGTTCGGAGTAAGCGCGGTCGGGACGTGGCATCACGTGCGCGGGGGAGCGCTGGAAAACCTTCAAGTGTTCCACCTGTCCGGCAATGGCCGGGACAAACTGGATCGCAGAGGCCCCGGTGCCGACTACCGCTACCCGCTTACCAGCTAACGAGTAGCTGTGATCCCAAGTGGCCGAGTGAAAGATGTGGCCCTTGAAATTATCCATGCCCGCCAATTTTGGAAATGCCGGGCGGCTCAGCTGTCCGGTGCCGCTAATCAGCAACGAAGCACTCAGTACAGTTCCGTCCCTCTGAATGACCTGCCACAGCGAGGTCGCTTCATCGAATTCAGCGGAGGCGACTTCGACGCCAAAACGGATGTATTTACTCAACCCATATTTGTCGGTACAGCGTTGCAGGTAGTTATGAATTTCACCCTGCGGAGCGAACACTCGGCTCCAGCCCGGATTGGGCTCAAACGAAAACGAATATAAGTGCGAAGGTACGTCGCACGCTGCGCCGGGATATGTGTTGTCCCGCCAGACACCGCCTACGTCATGTTTTTTTTCCAGGATGACGAAGTCCTCGACGCCGGCCTTTTGCAACGCAACGGCCATGCCGATGCCAGCGAAGCCGGTTCCAATGATGATCGCGGTCAGAGGCATTGCGGACTGAAGGTCCACATCAAATTCATGCAACGACATAAGGTGCCTCATTCTTGTTATTGGCAATGGTCGAGTCTTCCGGCTCCACGGACAATTTCACCCGTTGAATTCCCCTAATAAGATCAGCGGCTTTCTCAGCGATCATGATTGTCGGCGCGTTAGTATTGCCGCCGATGAGGGTTGGCATAATGGAAGCATCGACAATCCGTAAGCCCTGCAACCCATGTACGCGCAGCTTCGAGTCCACCACAGCAAGTGCGTCAACGCCCATCCGGCAGGTACCCACTGGGTGATAAACGCTGTCGGTGCGACGTTGCAGGATGGCGCGGATCTGCTCATCGGTGCCGATTTCTGCGGTATACAGATCTTGAGTGATCCAACTGGCAAGAGCGGGAGCCTGCATCAACTGACGGGTGATTTTGAACGCCGCGACCATGTCTTCAAGATCTTGTGGATCCTGAAGAAAGGCCGGATCAATCAATGGCGCCGTTTGCGGGTCATTACTGGCCAGCGACACCGCACCGCGACTGCGTGGTCGCAGAAGGCAAAAATGGCAGGAAAGTCCATGGCCGAGTCGCAATTTGCGGGCATGATCCTCGACCGGCGCAACGACGAAGTGCAGTTGAATATCCGGTTTGTCCAAAGCCTCGCGAGTTTTAAGAAACGCCCCGCCTTCGGCAAAGTTCGAGGTCAACATACCCCGACGTTCATTTCGAAAACGGACTGCCTCTTTCAGCAGCTTGACGCCGCCGCCCATGGAGACGCCCATTGCGTCGAGGCTGGGTGTTTTGTAAACGAAGACAAAATCCGGGTGATCCTGCAGGTTCTGGCCTACCCCTGGAAGATTCAGCAGGACTTTGATGCCGTGGCGTTCCAGTTCTGCCTCCGGCCCCACACCAGAAAGCATCAACAGTTGTGGCGTCTGAAAGGCTCCGGCAGCAAGGATTACTTCCCGATGTGCCCGTAACACGTGAATCTGGCCGCGTTGAAGAACTTCCACACCTACGGCGCGGGTACCTTCGAACAGGATGCGTTGAACCTGTGCCCGGGTTTCCACCGTTAGATTGTTGCGTACACCGATATGAGGAAGAAGATAGGCTCGCGCTGCACTACAACGCTCACCATGCTTTTGCGTCACTTGGTAAATACCTACGCCTTCCTGCTCGACACCGTTGAAATCGTCGTTGAGCGACAACCCGGTCTGACGGGCCGCGTCCAGGAATCGCTGCTGAAACGGGTTGTCGGAACGCAGATCGCTTACCCACAAAGGCCCGCCTCGACCGTGCCATTCGTTATCGATTCGCTCGTTGTGTTCGCTGAGGCGGAAGTAAGGCAGCACGTCTCTGAACGCCCAGCCGGTATTACCCAACGAAGCCCAATGGTCGTAATCCCATTGATGTCCCCGTACATAAATCATGGCGTTGATCGCTGATGAACCGCCCAATGTCTTACCGCGAGGCTGGTAGCCTTTGCGGCCAGCTAGAGATATTTGCGGAACGGTTTCGAACGACCAGTTGTTCACCGAAGTCGGCACCATGGACACCACGGCGGCGGGGATATTTATCAGACTTGATTGACCACCTCCCCCCGCCTCCAGCACACAAACGCTGACGTTCAGATCTTCGGTCAACCTGCTCGCAACCACACACCCACCGGAACCACCACCCACAACGATGTAATCGAAGGTCTTTTTCATTATTGTTTTCTCACGCACAGGGCAGTGCGAGGTCCCAAACGTCTAATCAGAAACGTTTAAAAGCGATTTCTGATTCGCGCCAAGCACCGCGACAGCCTTTATTGTTGTTGAAACGGCTAGCCGAACACGGATGATGTTGACGCCCATCAGGGAAGAGACCAATGCTGGAAAGGGCCAACCGCTTTATTATTTGGGCCAATATTTTGCAATAGGCAAAGAGTCATGAGCTTTCGGGATTTTACGCGCGGCCCCGCCAGCGCCTTGTTACAGCTCGAATTCGGTCGTGAGAAAGGCCTGTCGGTCACTAAAGTTCTTGCGGGCTCTGGACTGACTCAGGCGCAATTGGGCGATCCGAACGTCGAGTTGACCGCCGACCAGGAGCTACGCGTGATCAGCAATTTGCTGACACTTCTGGGGAATCCATCCGGCTTGGGATTTGAAGTTGGTACACGCTATCACTTCTCCACTTATGGCCTGTTCGGTTACGGCTTGATTAGCAGTGCGACTACAGGTGATGCCTTGGCACTGGCGTTGCGCTTTTTGCCGCTCACCTACGCTTTCACCGTCATTTTGTATGAAGCGCAAGGCAATGACGGCGTGTTGACCTTTCAAGCACCTGGGCTAGCGTCGGACTTGCGTGATTTTGTGCTGGCTCGGGATATGGCTGCAGCAGCAGTGCTCCTGAACGAGTTGGCTGGTGAACACTTCGCACTGTCGCGTTTTACCCTCAGAGCTACTGCACCAACGCTACCTGGCATCGATCATCTTTTGGGCACCACTCCGACCTACTCGGCCAGCTGCAATAGCCTATCCTTCAATCGCGCGTTCCTGTCTCACCCCTTGCCCCAGGCCAATACCGTCACGGTAAGCATGTGCGAACAGATGTGCACAAAGTTGATGCAAAACAGAGTCGCCCGCTCGGGCATGACTGCCCTGGTGCAGCATTACCTAACTAGCTCCGAAAACACACCAAGGGATCTTTCCGAAATTGCCCGTCTGACCCATATCAGCACGCGCACCCTGAAGCGCCGACTGAGCGATGAAGGCACCACGTTTCGAACACTGCTGGCAGAAGCCCGCAGCAGCAGCGCCATCGAAATGATCAACGACTCCCGCCTGAGCCTGACCGAGATCGCCGAGCGACTAGGCTTCAGTGATTTATCGAGCTTCTCTCAAGCATTCAAGCGATGGCATGGGGTGGCACCGAGCAATTTCCAAAACTCAAAAAAACAAAAGTGATCACCGGAAAGGATTTTCGGGTTAATGAATCCCTGCTTTGCCAAATACAGCCAATAGAGCTCACGCGCCCTTCATCAGAGTAAGCGACTCGTATCAGCAGCGGGGTCTTGAGGCTGGTTGAAACGATCCTTGCGTTCGACTAGGGACAGAAACTTCCATGTAGTAGAGGCAAAATTGCTCCCTGCAATCAAATTGGATAATACTTTTACTAGCGTCATATTTTTTAGAAGAAAATTCTAAATTCGATGTGTTTTTTGAAAAAGAACAGAAAATTTTCCGTTGGGAAATGCCCTATATTTTATTGAAGCCCATGTGTCGTAGATAGCTTGTAGCTAAGCACCACAATGAGTTTTTAGCCAAGTCGTGGGATGTCAAAACCATAGCAACTATGAGAGGTGATCATGGAACAAATACCATTGTTTATTGGCGGTGTATGGCGTAACACGCATCCCACTGAATCGATCCCTGTAATAAATCCGGCAACAGAAGATCAGATCGGACTCATCGCGAAAGCGAGCTTGGCTGACATTGAAGATGCGGCGATCGCTGCGGAAAAAGGCTTTGCCGCCTGGAAGCAGGTTTCTGCGCTTGAGCGCGCAACGATTATGCACAAAGCGGCAAACCTAATTCGTGAGCGTGCAGAAAATATTGCTCTGATTCTCACGACTGAGCACGGAAAACCTCTGGCCGAGGCTATGGGTGAAGTCGCAGCAACTGCTGACACTATCGATTGGCATGCTGAAGAAGGAAGACGCGCGTATGGGCGTGTTATACCTTCCCGCGCACTAGGGATTCATCAATTTACTCTGATGGAGCCTATCGGGCCTGTAGTGGGTTTTGCCCCATGGAATTTCCCGCTCATTCAAGCGGTGAAAAAGGTCGCTGGTGCACTGGCCGCCGGCTGTTCGATCATCTTAAAAGGCGCCACCGAGGCACCTACGTGTGCTGTCGAGCTTGTGAAAGCATTCGCTGACGCGGGCGTTTCTCCGGGAGCCGTCAACCTACTGTTTGGCGACTCGAGCCAGATTTCTGAGTATTTGATTGCTCATCCCTCCATCCGGAAAGTGACCTTCACCGGGTCAACGCCAGTGGGCAAAAAGCTTGCAAGCCTCGCCGGGCTGCATATGAAGCGATCCACAATGGAGCTGGGTGGCCATGCGCCGGTAATCGTTATGGACGACGCGGACATCGCCACCGCAGTTAAGATTTCTGTCGCCGCTAAATATCGAAATGCGGGCCAGGTTTGTGTCTCCCCAACTCGCTTTCTTGTTCACTATAAAGTGTTCGACGAGTTTGTTTCCCGTTTCGTGGAAGGCGCACGCGCAATCAAGGTAGGCGACGGTCTTGATCCGACGGTAACAATGGGCCCGATGGCTCATTTGGGCCGGCTTAAGGCAACAGAAGAACTCGTGGCAGATGCTGTATCCCATGGAGCAAAGCTGGAGATTGGCGGCAACCGCGTGGGCGACAAGGGTTATTTCTTCGAACCCACCGTTCTCACGAATGTACCGGTGACCGCCCTCGCCATGGTTGATGAACCCTTCGGGCCGATTGCAATAATCAACCCATTCGACGACATCGACGAAGCCATCAAAGAAGCGAACAGACTGCCATATGGTCTTTCTGCATACGCCTATACGCGATCGCTTACCTCGGCCAATAAGCTGTTTAACGGCATCGAGTCTGGCGCCATCTCGATCAACCATCACAGCGTTGCCCTACCCGAGCACCCGTTTGGCGGCGTAAAAGATTCCGGATACGGAACCGAAGGAGGCCCTGGCGCACTGGATGCTTTCATGACCACGAAGTTCGTTTCGCTTGCGAGCGTTCTTTAACGTTCGGCGAACGTGTTTTTTAGTCGCTATCGAGCACGGCTGCATTCAGGAAATAACGTGTCGCTAACTATTGGAACTCATATGCTTACTCCGAACATTATCGAGCGTCTTGTCGGCGCAAACGAAAACTCTCCGCTCGCGATGGCCATTGCTGAGCGGGCAGAAATTATGGCGCTGAGCCAATCGAGCCATGATGCCGTGATCATTCCCAAAGATCCCGGTGGTCTGTCACATGCAGAACGTGCAGCTCTTGCTGAACGAATCGCTCGGTTGAGCAACTCTGAAGAATTGGCTGATCACTACCATGCTTGTCTTGAGACAGCAGGTGGCGAAGAAGGCCTTTATGTTGCTGCCAATCCTCAGCAGTCCGCGTACGGGGATGAACGCTTTATGGCGATTATCCGATTCACGGATCTGGTCACTCAAAAGCCGCGAGAAGCTACAAAGCAAGATATCGATACCTTAAAGGCCGCTGGGATTTCAGAACCGGACATCGTAAGGCTCACGGAAGTCCTCGCCTTCGTGAACTACCAACTCCGGGTCGTAGCAGGATTCAAAATCGCAGGAGAAATGAAATGAGCCAGGTCGTGCATAATTTCACCGTATCGGTGCCTCACTGGTCGCCGTACATCAAGCCTGTCGAGTTAGAAAGTGCGAGCCAAGAGCAGCTTGATGCGATGAAAGTGACTCCATCGAGCAAAAAGATCTCGGAGTACGTGCTTACTCTCGCCCATGACCCCGAATCGCTAGCGGTGCGATCCCCTTTATTCAACGCCATTATGTATGGCCGCGCCGGCTTGCCCCCAGCTGAGCGTGAACTTGGGGCGATTGGTTCTTCAATTGTTAATCAATGCGTCTACTGCGCTGCAGTACACGGCGCCCGATACAATCAGCTGACCAAAAGTACAGAGCTGGTCGCAAAAATCTTTGCAGACGAAACCGAAGCACAATTGGATGATCGCTCTCAGGCGTTGTTTGACTTTGCGGTTGAGTTGGCCAAGTCACCCCCAGTGCTGAATACACGGCATGCCGATGCCTTGAAAGAACTCGGCTTTGACACGCTTGGGGTTGTCGACCTCGTGCTGGCCACAGCCATCTTCGGTTGGGCAAACCGCCTGATGCATGTTTTAGGTGAACCCGTAAAAATCTGATCAGACGTTGCATTGAGGTGATATCAAAATAGCGGACAGCCCCAAACTGCCCGCTTGTCAAAATGAATGAGTTCGATAGCTGCAGCTCCAAACTACGATTTACCCCCCTTCCTTTTCTCTGACTCCCAACCCACCACGCGTATCTCGAAGCGAAATCGACGCTGCCGGCCAGGCCTTGGAATATCCCTATCAGACGTGCTACACAGTTTGTCGTAACACTTCGCTGACCCTGAGCAAACGATTTGCAATACAGCGCATAATTGGGTCTCGTCCCGTTCCAACCAAGCAATGCACTGCGGCTAACGGATATAGAATGACCCGACCTCTCACCGTCAGTGCCACTTGGCTTGTAGGCGTCATCGAGGAACTGACTCGGCAAGGTATCGAGCCTTCCCGTTTGGGCGCTCCCTGGACTCAACAGTGGGAAGATGTGGCGCCTACACGTCAGCTGCAACTCGTGCAAGTGAGGAGGCTTTGGCAGCGCGCGATGCAACTCTCCCAGGACCCGCTACTCGGCTTGAAGGTTGGCGTAGCACTGCCACTGCAATCGATGAACGTCGTAGCACTGGTGTTAATGCACAGTAGCTCCTTACGCCAGGCGCTCGCCCATACGGTCAGGCTGCAGCAATTGGTCAGCAACTCTGGTCGTTTTTTAATTGAACCTGCGTCCAACAATGGTGTTCAGCTGGTTTACCACGTAACACCCAGCCCAGTCGCCATGCATCCGGCCCAGATAGATTCGCTGTTTGCCGCGTACATACGCCTTCTCTATAACTGTATGGCGGCTGATCGTAGGCCATCCAGAATTGAGCTACCTGGTACTGACGCGTGTTTAGCCGACCGCTATCAAGTCTATTTTGAATGTCCGGTCATTCTCGGAGTCGAGCACGCTCGTGTCGTATTTGGCGCTGAACTGCTGGACTCACCCTGGCAGGCTGCTGATCCAACACTGCTTCGCATCGTACTCGGTCGCGCGGAGACGATGCTTAAAACCCAGGGTCGCTCCGACACGCTCGTTGATTACGTGACAGCAGCCATTGCCGCGCAGGGATTTTCGGAAGCGAATTGCGACAGCGTTGCGAGTTCGCTGGATCTCAGCAGGCGTACTCTTCAGCGTCGATTGGCTGAGCGCGGTTCATCCTTCCGCCAATTACTGGAAGCGGTGCGTATGAGCGAAGCATTGGAAGGCCTGGCTGATCCCGATCTGCCGCTTATGATGCTGGCAGAACGGCTGGGCTATGCAGAGCCCAGCGCTTTTTCGCATGCTGTGCGAGGTCATTTCGGTAAAGCACCTAGTGCGCTGCGCCTTGAATTAGTAAGCAGCTTCTCTGCAGGAGGAAAGGCCCTTGCAATCAACAATACTGAGGGTTCTGACCACCAGAGGGCGCCTTGTAAAGCCGATTCGACCCGGTGCGAACTTAAGGTCTAAAGTTCACGAAAAAGGTCACGTTCGAGAACGGCACTCGCCGCGACCAGCCCACTGACCATCGCACCACTGACTCCAGCAGCGGTCACATCCTGTCCACCGAAGAATAGACCTTTAACAGGGCCGTGCGCGCGCATCCAGCGCTGTGCAAAACGAAGCGGCGTTTGTTCATATCCCATGAAATTGCCGTGGCTACGGTTTAGAAAGTGATTGAAGGTCAGAGGTGTAGCCAACTCGGCATGAGCAATGCTTCCGCAGATTTGAGGGTAATGTTTTAAGGCCACAGCCATGAGGTCTTCGCTCAGCCTTGCCGTCATGTCCTCGTACTCTGCACCTCTGTGCTTCCACTTCGTGTCAGTGAAACGCTCGAACACCGACCAATCAGTCAGGCCGCATATATCCATCGTGCTCTGCTTTGGGTGACGGTCAGGCCAACTCGGATCCCGCAGTGATGGGTGGGCGATGAAATGCAGGGGCATGGGCTGTCCCTCTGGATCAGCTTTGTACCGCGCAAGGTTCGCCGGGAGATCATTGCTTGGGTGCACCCACAGATTGGCTGGATGAATATTCAGATCAGCGTTTGCGACGTCGATGCCCAGGTTCAGCACAGCAAAACATTGAGTTGTACCAATGCTCTTAGTTAGCTCGCCCAATGGCTGAGCCAGTTCAGGATCTGCATGAGCCAGCAGCGGTACAGTCTGAGAAATACCAATCGCGCTGACGACTCTGTCCGCGCGAATCTGGCTTCCGTCAGCGGTTTGCACACCTACCACGCAACCATCACACATCTCGATGCTCACAACCTCAGCCGCCACCAGGCAAGCTCCTCCTGCAGCGCGAACAGTGTCGGCCATTGCTGTGGCTATTCGTTGCGAACCGCCAACGGGGTAGCTAGCACCATCGATGTAATGGCTGAAAACCATGGCATGGATCGCAAAAGAGGCCTCGGCAGGGGAGTTGCAGTAGTCGCCGTAGTTCCCACACCAGACTGCCTTAAGGTCAGCGTTGTCGGTCAATTCGTCCAAAACATCCTGCACTGTGCGCTGTGCAAGTGGCATGAATGAAATCTGAGCCTTGGTGAACGCTGCCTCAGACGCTGAACGTGGCAACGCCCGCTCTCCGAAAAAGCATTTCGCCGCCCGGCTTGCCTCACCCACTAACTCCACGTAACGATCGATCGCGCGCGCCTCCTTCGGAAAGTAGTCCTTGAGTCGATCCTTGTAGGCTTGTGCACCGGCCATATGATCGTAGCTATTGGCACCTACGATAATGCGATTGTAGTTTTCGGGCATGGGCGCCCATTCAAGCTGACCGCCTGAGACTTTGTCGAAAAGGCGATAGAGTCCACTCGTTTTGCGGTGTACCTCCCCCATATAGTGCAGGCCTACGTCCCACTCGAAGCCTTGGCGTTTGAAGGACTGCAAACAGCCGCCCAACACCGCGTGGCGTTCGAGCACCAAAACGCGCTGTCCTTCGAGAGCCAACAATGCGGCTGTGCTTAGGCCGCCTGCACCGGAACCGATAACGATCGTGTCGAACCCGCCGTCTAGCTCGCCACGGGCCAACGCACGCTTAAAACTCATATCGTAACCGCCCATCGTTCGTCCCCTTCCATACCCTTTCCGGGATTTTTATTGATCATTGCGGCGCAGTCGCTACGCAGGTCGGCTCAGTGTGGGTACGTAGGTAATCGGCGTGAATGGCACCACACGCCAAAGATTTGTTACGACACGACAATTCAAAAGCGGGGAAACAGCCGCCGAAGGTATTGGCATCTCAGATCAATTCTCTGTCGCAAGGGAGCAACGACAGTAGCGGACTGACATCGGAGAATCGCTTCACGGTCATCCTGTGATTTTTTAGTAAAAACGAGAGAAGGGACTGCGATGATGGAGAGCGACTTCAGGCATATTCATGTGGAACCCGAGGCTCACGGTTTCGGAGCTAGGGTTACTGGTATTTCGATTGATCAGCCATTAGCGACAGCTGTGCTTGAAGAGGTAAAGAAAGCGTGGGCCAGGCACTCAGTCATTTACTTTCCGGATCAGCCACTCTCCCACACACAACTGGAGGCGTTCACGCTTCAGTTTGGTGAGTTCGGAATAGACCCTTATATCGTCCCGATAGAGGCTCATCCGCACATTCTCGAACTCAGACGCGAGGCTGATGAAAAGGCAGTTAACTTCGGTGCCCAGTGGCACTCAGACTGGAGCTTTCAGGAACAGCCGCCGGCGGGAACCATCCTACATTCCAAGATCACTCCGCCCGTGGGTGGCGATACGTTATTTGCCGACGGCTATCGTGCCTACGATGACCTTTCTGAGACGATGAAAGGACTCATGAATCATCTCGTCGCGATACATTCTGCGAGCATGCCCTATGGCAAAAATGGCCTATTCGCAAAAGAGACTGAAGCACGCTCAATGAAGATAGTGGTCAGTGAAGACGCCGACAAAACCTGGCCACACCCGCTGGTACGTGTACATCCCGTAACGGGTCGCAAATCTCTCTACGTGAGCCCTGTCTACACGCAGGGTATTCAGGGTTTGACTCATGGAGAATCAACGGCGCTGCTGACTTATTTGTATCAGCACATGGTGCAGGACACATATGTCTACCGTCATCGGTGGGCGCCGAACATGCTTACTCTGTGGGATAACCGCTGCACGCTTCACAATGCAGAGGGTGGCTACGACGGCCACCTACGCCTCATGCATCGAACAACCATCTCAGGCGAACGCCCTGTTGGTGTTGCCGCCGTTTAATCAATAAACTAGGGAAATACACCCAATGATTGACGTAAGCATTCTGTACCCGAATGAAGCTGGCGCAACCTTCGACTTCGATTACTATCGTGAGCAGCATATGACGATGATTCAGCAGAAGATGGCCGGGGCCTGCAGTCACTTCACTATTGAAAAAGGCCTTCAAGGCCCAACGCCCGGAAGCGATCCGACCTACCTTGCGATAGGCCATCTCTTCTTCGAATCGCTCGACGCATTCACCGCAGCATTCGGGCCGCATGCCAAGGCCATCGGGGCAGACATCGCCAATTACACCAACCTCAAGCCCATCATTCAGATCAGCGATGTGTTAGTAGGCTGATCACCAAGAAACTGATTGGCGCGAACCGCAAGGCACCTGGTTTTCAAGAACCAAGTGCCGATTTATTTAAAGCTTGCATAAGAACCGTCAGCTTATTAATAATTAATTATGAGTAAAGACTGACTAATGACCTCGTACATTTTCACAGAGGTTGATCAGTGAAACATCTGAAGCTCCTCCATCGAGAAATAAATTCAAATATTTCTCATAAGGCCCTATGTCAATTTTGGCTTCTTTAAGCCAGTCAGCATCGTAATATGTAGAGGCATAACGATCTCCCGAGTCGCAAATTACCGAGACTATCGACCCTGTCTGCTTCTGTGAGCGCATTTGCTCCGCGATACAACAAACGCCAAAGAAATTCGTTCCCGTAGAACCACCAACACGACGCGATAGCCGCTCTGAAAGCACGTGCATGGCAGCAAGTGAAGCTGCATCTGGAATCTTTATCATGTGATCGATGACATCAGGGATGAACGAAGGCTCCACCCTAGGCCGACCAATACCTTCAATCCGAGAGGGAGTAGCACAAGTGCTCGCCTTATCCCCAGTATCGTAGGATTCGTAGAAAGCAGAATGTTCAACATCAACCACACAAAGTCGAGTATTCAGATGCTTATACTTGATATACCTTCCGATTGTAGCTGACGTTCCTCCAGTGCCGGCACTCATAACCACCCAAGCTGGTTCAGGGTCTTTCTCCATCGCCATTTGTGAAAATATACTTTCGGCGATGTTATTGTTGCCACGCCAGTCCGTAGCGCGTTCTGCATTTGTAAACTGGTCTAAATAATGCCCCCCCGTTTCACGAGCAAGTTGCTCGGCCACCGTATAGATAGCCCCAGGATTGTCAACAAAGTGACATGTTCCCCCTAATCGATTGATTGCATCGATTTTCTGGCAACTGGTGGAACGCTGCATGACTGCAGTAAAGGGTAGATTTAGAAGCTTAGCGAAATACGCCTCACTGACAGCTGTTGAGCCAGAAGATGCCTCGACTAACAAAGTACCTTTCTTTATCCAGCCATTGCAGATGCCATACAGGAAAAGCGATCGTGCCAAGCGGTGCTTCAAACTGCCTGTAGGGTGAGTAGACTCATCCTTCAGATAAATCGATATCCCAGGCAGCCCGTTAAAGTCTAAAGGAATCAGATGTGTATCGGCAGAGCGATTGGCATCCCCCTGCAACACGCCGATCGCCCAGCGAGTCCACTCTTTATCCTGATTACCGAGATTAAGATTCATAAATATCCTGTATTTGGCTACTGATTCAACATTCAGTCCAGCGCGACAATGGCATCTACTGCAACGAGGGCGCCTTTTGGTAGTGCGGAAACCTCGAATGTGGCGCGAGCAGGGAACGGAGAAGAGAAATAGGTAGCATATACGTCATTCAACTTCGCAAAATCACTTAAATCCGTGACCATTATTGTTGTTTTGATAGTCTTTGAAATACCTGTACCCGCTGCTTCAGCAATCGCCGAGATATTGCTGAGGCACTGTTTCATTTGAAGCAAGGCATCGTCCGCCACCAACTCTCCTTTGGCCGGGTCAATGCCTAGCTGCCCCGAAACAAATAGATATTCGCCATGGCAGACTGCTTGGGAATAAGGGCCAACGGCAGCAGGGGCTAAAAAAGTTGAAATATTTCGCATAAAAGGATCCCTACCCATTATTAATGGATATTAACAATTTATGATTTTATGTCAGCAAAGGTATCTATTACCGATACCTTTCATGGGCCAAGTAAAGATAAGTAATTCAATCAGCGAACATTTTTCTTGTTTGAATTGAATTACTGAACGGAACAACGCCTACCATCTCAAGCTCTGCATAATCGGTGAATTTATTATAGATCTCTTCAGCATCCTCAAGATAAAGCGATTTGGTGATACCACGTACCGCACGAGGAACCGAGTATCTAAACCCGCTGATAGCCGAACCGGAAAGCCCCATACTTACAAGGGCGCTATAGGTAAAGTTGAATATATTCTTAATATAGGGGGCTTCCCCAGGCTTTTTTTCGACAAACTCAAAATTCTCACCCAGGTAGGGATGGCTGGATATTTGAGAATCTTCCTCCCCATGGGCAGGACTATATTTGTCTCGCCATAGCGCTATGTCATTGGAAATACTTGAAAGCTCTGCGCGTAGTGAAAAATCGTTCACAAACCCAACAGCAACTATCAAGTAGTCGACCTTGAGCTTGTCTCCAGATGCAAGGGTGACCTCAACTTGTTCTTTTCCGTCATCAATGACGAGTTTCACCCCTTCCCAGGCCGCATTGGTACGAACGCTCGCACCTTCTAAACCTGACAATCGATTGTAGGCGTCCTGCGGAGCTGGAATGTTGTACCTGAACATATGCCGCATGTATTTCCACTTCAGGGAATTATCCATATCAGCGTAATGATTAAGAAACCCTGCTTTTGCCATCCAGACCTGAGGATTAATACGCTGGATATCCTTGCGACGAATACAAACAGTCGCTTCTAACGCTCCCGCCTCAAGCGCGGTCGAAGCGTTATCGAATGCAGATGCGCCTGCACCGAGAACAGCAATCTTCTTCCCTACAAGCTTGGAAAAATCAATATGCTCTCCTGAAGAAGCATATCGATCTCTGGGCAATGCCGATGAGATGAATTTGGGTACATGCCACGCCCCACTGCCATCCACGCCCGTCGCAACAACCACTCTGCGAGCATAAACAACGTCGCGAGACGATATTCCCCCTCGACCGTCGAATCTGTTCAGCTCTAGTCGAAAGAGTTTATCTTCTGGAATGACGTTGGAGACACCAGTAAGATTCTCGACTGGAATCTTCAGCGTATCGCGACACCATGTAAGATACTCTTGCCAATCGCCTTTCGGAATCTTGATCAGCTCTTCCCAGGCCTCTTCACCGTATTTGGCTGTGTACCAGGCTTGAGGTGCAAGACTGGTTAAGGACGCATCAATACCTGGCAAATGCTTTACGGTACGCAAAGTGCGCATCCGCGCCGTATTGTTCCATGGGCCTTCCAGTCCCTTGGGCTGCTGATCAAAAACAACGATGTTATCAACTCGTTCGCGCAAGAGACCTGCCGCGACTGCCAACCCGCCTTGGCCGCCCCCGATGATAGCAACGTCGTAGACATGGTTACCGCTAGGGTGCGCCTTAGGCAGTACCCAAGGGTCATGAGGAAAGCGTAGGACGTGGAGATCTGCCTGTACCCTGGACGCCAATTCATCTAGAGCACTATATTCTGTTGATTTAACACTCATTTTTCTTCACCTATCTACAGAGATCCGAAATATAGGTCATCTCGTCGCAAACAGCCCAGAGTCCACTCATATTGCCATTTCGCTAATTGGGCTCGATAAAGTCAGTGTATTCTTCCTTCATCAGAAGCTGCTTCCAATCTTCACCGCTAAAACCAAGCAAAAATGAATAAACTTCTAAAAAAATCAAAACCCTTGGAATTATTTTTCCAAGGCTAGCAAAAATGCGAACGAAGACCTCCAATAGCAATGCAAAACCCGCATTTTTTTCGTTTTTATTACGTAAAAAGTAACGTATTGCGATAGAAGCGAATTCCAGCGTCATATGCTTCTAACGCGATCTCACGCATTGGATATTTCGTAGAATTTCTAAGTGGCAACGGAGTTATTACATCATCGCCAAGTGCGATGCTAGCTAGCATTTTTCCGAAATAAGCATTCGGCGCAATGCCTCGTCCGTTACATCCGATGGTCGCAAAGATGCCCGGGCGCGGTTCAACGAGATGCGGCAATCTGTCGACCGTTTGGCCGAGCGTGCCTGACCACCGATAGCCCCATTTGAATGTAGGCGCGAACGGGTAGACAAACTTCATTGCGCGATTTACCCAGTTATCCCCTTCCGAATGAATGGGAAGGAACCCAATCGATCCAACATGAAGACGCCCAACCGGGTCATATCTGAACCACAGCGGTATCTTATGGGTGTCCCACATGGCTATGTAGTGAGGCAAAATTCGCTCTCTCCACTCAGGAGGTAACGGGTCTGCTGTGGCGATACCAAAAGCACCAAGAGGCATTATTTCCTCTTTGAAACCTGGTACCAGATCATTGCTGTATGCGTTGGTTGAGAGAATGACTTTGTCGGCTTTTATTGTCGTAGTGCCGGTGGTAGCAACCCATCCGGTACCTGAAGGTTCCAGGGATGTCACTTTAGACCCGGTAGAAATTCTAAGACCTCTGTCGATTGCGGCTCGCGCTAACCCGCGCACGTAGGCAAGCGGTTGAAGCGTAAATCCGCGATGATCGATCAGTGCAGCTTTATATCGGGTTGATCCGTTCATCTCTTCGAGTTCAGAGCCATAGACCATCTGAACATTCGCTCCCAAGGCTTGCCAATCCGAAGCTTGGGTTTCAAGTTCTCGTGTTTTCTGAGGAGACGTTGAACAGCGGATGATAGGCCTTTCGTCAGCGGCACAGTCAATACCGTAATCGCGTATCAGTTGACGGACTACGTCAGGCGCGCTGCCCAACTCCTTCAAAAAGAGCTGACCGTAATCCGGGCCCAAAGCGCGGAGGATTTGTTCGGGGGATAGAAACTGGCCAGGGTTCACTTGCCCAGCATTACGACCGCTTGCACCCGAGCCAATTTCCTGTGCTTCGACCAATATAGTCTTCGCACCGCGCTCAGCACAGTGAAGCCCAGCGGTCACACCATTGAATCCGCCGCCAATGATCAAAACATCGCAGGACTCTTGCTGCGCAAGAATCACACTTTCCGGTCTTTCCCCACCCGTCGCAGACCACATTGAATGGTCGATTCCAGATTCTTGTCCGCTAATGAAAGGTCTATCGCCATTAAACATAGTCATCCTACTTCGCTACGAGCGCTTAATTTATTAACTGTTTTCAATCGCTACAAAGGGTTGGTTTTTTGCTTAACTAAATAGCCATAGTATGCAAAATTTTCCGTTCCAACGCCGTGACGGCACGAGTAATAGGGAACGCAATCACAAAATAAATTACAGCAGCGGCGGTCAAGAGCTCCACCGGATGGCCCGTTCGGTTAGATATATTTTGACTAACAAACATCAAGTCAGCCATGCCCACAGCGGAGACGAGAGCGCTCTCTTTAAACAAGCTGGTGCAGTTGGAAAGAAGCGTGGGAGCCGCCCTGAGTAGCGCCTGCGGTAGAAGAACGTACAAAGTATGAACACGGTAAGTGAGCCCTAAAGCGACCCCCGCATCATGCTGTTCTTTACTGACGAAACTGAACGATGCACGGAACGTCTCACTCGTAATCGCCGCCATATACAACGTAAGCGCGATTATTCCGCAAGTCAGATTCGATAGCTCCATACCCAAGACCAGAGGCAAGCAGAAAAACATCCAAAACAACTGAATGAGCACTGGAGTACCGCGAAACAGCGCTACATAGACAGTGCTGACCCCATAGATAATCTTATTTTTTGAGCTCCTTGCAATCGCCACCAAAAAACCTAAAGCACACCCCAACACAACGCAGATCGCTGTGAGCTTTAGAGTTAACAAAAGGCCAAAAAGCAACGCAGCCTTGTAATCGAAGATTACTGAAAAATCTAGTTCCATGGCCGCGTCCTCATGAGTTTTCCGCTTTACGGCGTCGCTCTATGTATTCTACGAGCTGTGATACAGGGAACGATATTGCAAAATATATAAGAGCAATAACGGTAAACACCTCGATAGGTCGATAAGTGTCGGTGGCCAGTATTTTCCCCATATACATAAGGTCTTGCAAAGCGACTATCGCAACCAGCGCAGTTTGTTGGAATGCACCAATGCCGTTTGCAACCAATACTGGTAGCGCCGAGCGGAATGCTTGTGGGAGCACCACATACACCGTTCGTTGAAACGGAGAAAGTCCCAGAGCAACAGTTGCATCGTACTGATTGCTTTGAACTCCCTGGATGGCGGCCCTGTACGCTTCCGCGTTGAATGCAGCAAGGTTGAGTCCAATCGCCAAAATACCCATCGTCATTGCATCGATGTAAACATCGAAGATGATTGGTATGCAGTAGAAAAACCATACGATCTGGACAAGCGCAGGGGTACAGCGGAAAAATTCGATGAACAAGGTAAAAGGCCAACGGAGTATCGGATTTGGGCTCATAACCAATAGTGCAATGATGAAACCCAGAGTCAATCCGATGATATTCGCTGCGACAGTGAGTTCCAGGGTTACGACTAACCCTTTGAGCAGCGGCCAGAGACCGTTCGCGATGAAGAACAAATCAAATTGATAGTTCACGTCCGACTCCTACCGTCTCGCCAATATGAAAGACTCGCTGTATGAACTCTCTCGTTCGAGCTTCCTTCGGCCTACCGAGTACCTGCTCGGGAGGCCCATCTTCGACTACAACGCCGCCAGCGCAGAAAATCACACGCGAAGCGATGTTTTTGGCGAAGTGCATATCGTGAGTCACTATCACCATGGGCATGGATTGTTCAGCCAAATGCATGATGACTTGCTCGACTTCAGCCACCAGCTCGGGATCGAGAGCAGAAGTCACTTCATCAAACAACATTAGTTTTGGATCGAGCATCAAGGCTCTAGCGATGGCGACGCGTTGCTTCTGCCCGCCGGAAAGATGGGCAGGGTAAGCTTTTTCCTTTGCCTCCAACCCGAATCTCGTCAACAATCCGCGTGCTCGTAGTTCTGCTGATTGCTTAGACTCACCTCTCACTTTGATCGGTGCGAGTGTCAAATTCTGAAGAATATTGAGATGTGGGAACAATGTGTAATGCTGGAAAACCATACCAATGTTACGACGAATCTCCTTATCAATTACCGTCCTTCCATACTTATCAGTCGTAATATAATTTTTACCTTGAAACAGTAATTGGCCTTTATCAATATCCTCTAGGCCCATCAACACTCGTAGCAACGTACTTTTCCCACCACCACTCGGCCCAATCACGACGACACGATCACCAGGACACATGCTAATATCCAAGCCTTGCAGCACAGGCTTTACGCCGCCAGCATAGCTCTTGTGCAGCCCCTTCATTTCCACGAGATAGTTTGCATTTGCCATTAGCTTCTACTCCAAGTTCAGACAACCTCTAACACCTACCAAGACAAATCACTTAGTCTCGTGTGCGATTGCTTTTTTAATTAGCTCATCCATATGACCGGTCGTAACAGCGTCATTGATATAAAGGTCTAATACTTGAAGATCTGCGTATGAGGTATCACGTCGTAAGCCGAACGAAACGCCTTTTTTATCGATTGCCGGTACGGGCTTAAGTACCACGGCCCAGTCGGTATGCGAAGCAGCGAATAAGTCGTTAGCTGCTGACGTATCAAAAATCACATCAGCTCGTTTAGACATTACAGCCAAACGGATTTCGTCCGGGCCGGGCAACCGCATAATAGATGCGTTTTTGATGATGGCCGTCAGTGACTTATCTTGAGCAGTCCCAGACGAGACAGCGATAGTCACGCCAGGCTGGTCAATATCAGCAAGGCTTTTTGGCTGATTCGTCTTTGGGTTTTTCTGGTTGTAGATAAAGGTCGATTCAGTAGCTGAGAGATTTTTTGAGAAAACGATAGAGAGAGCACGTTGTGGCGTAGCCGTAAGCGCCGGGGCCAAATCCCATTTTCTGGATTGCAAGCCAGCAATCATGTTATCCCAACTGGTATCCACAAATACCGGCTTGACCTTTAAGATCTCAGCAAATTCTCGGCATGCATCCACGAAGAAACCCGAATACTCTCCAGTGGCCGGGTCTTTCATGATGTAGGGCGGAGCCTCAGCCGTGCCACATCGAATAGAACCAGATTTCTGAGCAGTAGCCCATACGCCATCCCCCTCACCCTCGGCGTAAACGCCTGTCGATCCGGAAACCACTCCTACTAGAACCAATGCCGGTAACAGACGCATGCCCATACGTTTGAAAATCATATCGGTATCTCCCAGTGATGCGCCGGCCAAGCGCAGATTCGAGGGGATGGCCCTCTGAGCCTCTTGTTATTTTCAGCGCGCCCGCTTTGGGGCTAGAACGCACCTCTTTTTTTCTCCCTGATGAAGCACTTTGCTCGATCCGTTTAGCTGATGAAAAAAGACTACCATTTGACAATAGGTAAACTATTGCAAAATTTCCACACCTCAACCTCTTGACACAGAAGCAACTTCCAATGTTTTCTGTATCTGTGCAATATTTTTTCGAGGCTGTGTAAATGTCCACTTCTTCAAAGCTGCCGGATCGCTCATCCCGCCTAGACCGTATTGATCGTCGAATACTGGCAGGTCTCCAGCGAGACTCTACTCAGCCCGTCACCGAGCTCGCCGAGCAAGTCGGGCTCTCCATGACTCCCTGCTGGCGCAGAATTCAGCGCCTGGAACAACAAGGTTTCATCAAGAAACGTGTCGCCATCCTTGACAGAACGACGCTGAACGCAAAAGTGACAGTGTTCATAATGATCAAAACAAGGGAACACTCCATTGAATGGATAGATCGCTTCCATAAAGCCACCCGTGACATGACCGAAATTGTCGACATTTATCGGATGAGCGGTGAGGTTGACTATTTAATTCGGGCTTTCCTGCCTGATATCCAAGCGTACGATGCACTCTATAAAAAGATCATTAGTCAGCTACCGGTTGCGAATATGACTTCCATGTTTGCAATGGAAGAAATCAAGTCGACAAGCGAAGTACCGCTTGATTTTATTCCAGATTAAATCGGCTTCTGAGGCAGCTCGTTGTATCCAGACGAGCTGCCTGGTCTAAACGCTAACCATCGAAATTGGCAATGTTTTTCCGAATTCCGAACCGGGTTGGGCGTATTGCCACAGCAATGGATAGAACTCTAAGAAATCCGCACTCAGCGGCTCATACAGCGCAGTCAGCTCTTCGTATGCACCAAGCAAGCCGTCTGGTTGGGATAGGCGTAGGGAGATGACTTCCAGCCCATGGCCGATCATCGAAAAATCCCTATACGCTCCAAGCCAATCTTCCGTGATGATCAACGGCGCGATTTGAGCCAATCGTTCCGGCAACGCGGGCTCACCCTCTAAAAGTCGATAGATTTTTTGAGAGAAAACGTCCAGGGGTAGATCGGCGTATCGCTCCCAATCTCGCGCTAAGCAGTGATCAAAAAACATGTCGAGCGCGATTCCTGCATAGCGACGTCTTGTTGCCGGGAATCGATCAAGCGCCCTTCTAACCAGTGGATGGGAATCCGTGAAGGCATCAATTCGACGATGCAGCCTGATTGCCTCCTCAGTCTGAGTAGAAAATTTTCCTAAAAGCGCACCCTTCACAAAATCTCCATAAAGACTCCCCAGCAGCTGTTGCGGCTCCTGTCCGCCTAAGTGGAGGTGTGCAAGGTAGTTCATAGTGATTCCTAGTAGCTGAATGGAGGCTGGCCACACTATTGAAGGAGAGTTCCAAGCGTAAAAAAATACCCTTAGCAGGAACACTACCAGTCAATAGGTAGGTCATCAACACCAGATTCCCCCTCCCCCAACACCGTCGTGTGGCAGACGACGGTCAACCGCCGACGCGTTCAAAGCGACATGATAAAATCGAATATTTAATCCACCGTTAATAGTCAACCAATTAGGTGGCGGCATATAACAATATTCAAACCCCTTGCCGGTGAGCATCCGGGCTGTTAATTCCACGTAGGATGCTATGCAAGACGGTAAGCAAACTCGTGAAGCCCTCAATGCTTGCTTGGCGCAGGTGAGTAGCCTGCCACCCCGAGACGTGAAGGGCATGGCATAGCTTTGGTCGCCCTACAAATCAGGCCCGGTTCAACCAAGTGTCCCATGTGGTGTGGAAAATGAGGATGGAATACCGGGCATCGCAGACTCTGTGAAATCTGCGCGGATGGTAATGGACGCAGGTTTGGGTGATATCGAAATCATGGCTGCCAATGACTTTCTGTTCGATTAGTTCCTAAGCAGCACGCCGAACATTCGAACGGACCAATACAGTGGCTCCGTTGAAAACCGTCAGCGCTTCCTGCTGGAGACTATTGATTCGGTTGCTGCTGAAATCGCTGGTTCCAAGACCGATGTAGGTTGCTCACCGTTTGGGCACCTGTATGACGCTTGCATATACGACGGTGAGAATAAATTTAGACGAGCACGGCAGCAGCACTCAATGAGCGGGAACTAGAGTTTATTCAACTGAACTGCCTCGCCGCGCAGACACTTCAGGGTTTCAGTGGTGCATTCCTTGAATCCTACAGGCGCACCACTCGCGTTTCAAATAACGTCTAAATCAGGTATTAAAGCCGCCGACGAGTTTGCAGATGTCTAACGTTCTACTGGACCAAAGAAAAATACTGGCACATTTCACTAGGTCGAGCACTCAAGAGGTCAATCGTGTTGTCAGTGCTCAATGTAGAAACTTGACCCAGCCAGCAACTGCAAGTGACGCAAAGCAAGTCCAGCCCGAGAACAGCCAGCGCCGCGCGCGCGCGCGTGGCACAAACCCCACGCCCCGCACAAAGGCCACACTCATCGCCGTGAACAAGGCCATTGCCAGCCCATGATCAGCTTTGCCGTCCGGGGCGGCCATCAGGGGCGGATAGAGCGTACACACGAGCATGATCGCTACTGCGATAAGCAAGCTTAGCGGGTGAAGGCGTGAGGGTGCCGGGGCGTCGGCGACACGCGGCATCATGGCCGCGGCTCCTCACGGTCGCTCAGGGCGCGACCGGCTTCGTTCTCGCCCCACATCGCATTCAATATGGCCAGCAGCAAGGCAAAACCGACTCCCAGCATCCAGGCGAAATACCACATAGTCTTTACTCCTCTGATGGCGTTAGTAGGCCGAATGTTCGTTGGCTTCGATCTGTGCCACGGTGACCTTGCCGCGCATGACGCGATAGGCCCACGAGGTATAAATCACGATCAGCGGCATGAAGATCAACGTAGCCCAGAACATGATGGACAGGCTGAGATAACTGGACACGCTGTCCCACACGGTCAGGCTCGCCGCAGGCACGGTCGACGACGGCATGACGAAGGGGAACATCGACACGCCGGCCGTGCTGATCACCCCGATCACCGCGAGTGACGAGGCGACAAACGCGGCCAGTGTGCGGCGCATCATCATCAACAATGCGGCACCGGCTGCGCCACCCAAGCCCAGCGCGGGCAGCAGCCACAACACAGGATAATGGCCATAGTTGGTCATCCAGGCCCCCGCTTCGCGTACCACGGTCTTGTTGAGAATGTCCGGCAGCCCGGCGGTATCCACTACCGAGGTAATGCGATAGCCGTCGATCGATTGCAACCACACACCGGCAATGACGAATGTACACAGCAGCACCAGCGCCGCGCCAACCCCGCTCTTGATGGCACGGGCCTGGATCACGCCTTCAGTGCGGTGCGCCAGATAGGTACCGCCTTGCAGGGTGATCATTGCACTGCTCACCACGCCGGTCAGCAGCGCGAAGGGGTTCAGCAGTTGCCAGAAACTCCCGGTGTAAGTCGATACCAGCATGTTATTGAAGTGGAACGGTACGCCTTGCAACAGGTTGCCGAACGCGATGCCGAACACCAGCGGCGGCACGGCCCCGCCGACAAACAGCCCCCAGTCCCAGGTGCTGCGCCATTTGGCGTTGTGAATCTTGCTGCGATAGTCAAACCCCACCGGGCGGAAGAACAGCGCCCATAGGACCAGAATCATCGCCCAGTAAAACCCGCTGAACGCGGTGGCATACACCACCGGCCACGCCGCGAACAGTGCGCCACCCGCCGTGATGAACCACACCTGGTTGCCGTCCCAGTGCGGCCCGACGGTGTTGATTGCGACGCGGCGTTCCAGGTCCGTGCGGCCCACAAAGGGCAGCAAGGTGCCGACCCCCATGTCGTGGCCGTCCATGATGGCGAAGCCGATCAGCAGTACGCCGACCAGTGCCCACCAGATAAGTTTCAGGGTGAAGTAATCAAGCATGGTGGAGTTCCTTCAGGTTGGCATCGTAAGCGTAACGACCGGTTCCGAGACTGCCGGGCCCTTGGCGGGCAAACTTGACCATCAGGAACATTTCAACCACCAGCAGCACGGTGTAAAACGCCAAGAAGCCTGCCAGCGAGCCATAGAGGTTATTGATGCTGAGGGTCGATACGCTCATGTGGGTGGGCAGCACGCCGTAGATGGTCCAGGGCTGACGGCCATATTCAGCGACGAACCAGCCCAGCTCGCAGGCCAACCAGGGTGCAGGCAGCATGCAGAGCGCCCAACGCAGCAACCAGCGGCGGCGTGTGCAGACCGACTTCAAGGTGCTCCAGAAGGCCAGCCCGAACAGCAACAGCATGGCGAAACCCAGCGCGACCATGAGCCGGAACGCCCAGAACATCGGGGTCACGTGCGGTACGGTATCGTTCATCGCCTTGTCGATGATGGCCGGCGTGGCCTGGTTCACATCCTCAACGTACTTTTTAAGCAGTAGGCCAAAGCCGAGGTCCGCTTTGTACTCTTCAAAGGTATCGAACGCCGCCTTATCGGTACGATCGGCCCGCAGGGCTTCAAGCGCATTGACGGCGGTAATGCCACGCAAAATGCGCACGCGGTTTTTCGCTTTGATATCATGAATGCCCGGGATCTGCTTGCTGACCGAGCGCGTGCCGATCAAGCCCATCACCCACGGCACGTCGACTTCCCAGTTGTTCCGGGATTCGGCTTCATTGATGCTGGCCAGCAAGGTTAGCCCCGCCGGCGCCGGCTTGGTTTCCCACATAGCCTCCATGGCCGCGAGCTTGGTTTGCTGCGCCTCGCCCACCGTGTAACCCGACTCATCCCCCAGCACGATGACGCTCAACACCGAGGCCAGGCCGAAGGCGGCCGCTACCCGAAAACTGCGCTTGGCGAACTCGACATCTCGATTCTTGAGCAAGTACCAACTGGAGATTGACAACACGAACATCGAACCGGTGACATAACCGGCCGACACCGTGTGCACAAACTTGGCCTGTGCGACCGGGTTGAACACCACCGCCCAGAAATCCACCATCTCCATGCGCATGGTGATGTAGCTGAATTCCGAGCCCACCGGGTTCTGCATCCAGCCATTGGCGATCAGAATCCACAGCGCCGACAGGTTGGTACCGATGGCCATCAGCAGCGTGACCAGCAAGTGGTGCTCTTTCTTCAGGCGATCCCAGCCAAAAAAGAACAGCCCGATCATGGTCGATTCGAGAAAAAACGCCATCAACCCCTCAATCGCCAGCGGGGCGCCGAAGATGTCGCCCACGTAGTGCGAGTAGTACGCCCAGTTAGTGCCGAACTGAAATTCCAAGGTGATGCCGGTGGTCACCCCCAATGCGAAGTTGATGCCGAATAACTTGCCCCAAAAGCGCGTCATATCTTTCCAGATGACATTTCCGGTCATCACATAGACGCTCTCCATGATGACCAGCAGCCACACCATGCCCACCGTCAGCGGTACGAAAAGAAAGTGGTATAGCGCAGTAGCTGCGAACTGCAGCCGTGACAAATCCACCAGTTGTTCTGAGATCACTTGCTTGCCCCTTGAGTCGAGGTGGGTACACCGAATCGGTTGCCGACAGTGTTCGGGTCGACAGTGACGTGCGAATCCCGGACGAACAGCCACCACAGCACGCTCAGCAGCACGAGCTTGATCAGCACCGCGGTGAGCAAGATGGCGCAGCAGTCGTTTGTCGGAAATGGTCATGCCAGGCAATTAGCACAGGGCATGCCAAGGCCAGAGTCCGTATTTATATCGTTACAAAACAGACAGTTACGATGTTATCGGGTTGAATTCAGCGGGAATTGGCAGGCCAGCACGCCAATCTGCCAGGTTGGCAGTCATTGGCAGTCGTAGACTGCCTAGGCCAGGCCCTGTTCTTTCAGGCGTCGGTACAAGGTCCTGTCGCTGATCCCCAGGTGCTTGGCCAACTCGCTGCGGGTGCCTTTGAATGTCGCCAACACCTGCGCCAGCGTGTTGCTGTCTAACGGCGTCGAAGCCACAGCCTGAGGCGGCAGTGCCGCGCATGCCTGGGGTAAATGGACGGCACGGATGACGCCGTCGTCAGCGAACAGGCTGGCTCTTTCCAGAGCATTGCGTAACTCACGGATATTGCCAGGCCAGGGGTATTGCTGGAGCCTTGCCAAGGCTTCAGGGTCGAGGGTCAGGCGGCGCTTGCCGGCACCGCCACGCTGTAGAAAGGAATTGGCCAGCAAGCCGATGTCTTCGACCCGGTTACGCAAGGGTGGCAAGTGAATCGGGAAGGCGCTGATGCGATAGTACAGGTCCTGCCTGAACTCGCCTGTTTCCATCATCTTTTCCAGCGGTTTGTGGGTGGCGGCAATCAATCTGAAATTGGCGTGACAGGTCTCGACACTGCCGACCCGGCGATAAGTCGAGGATTCGATCAGGCGCAACAGTTTCACCTGCATGGCCAACGGCACATCGCCAATTTCATCCAGGAATAATGTGCCGCCCTGGGCGGTTTCGACCAAGCCGGGCTTGCGCGTGATGGCGCCGGTAAAGGCGCCTTTTTCATGGCCGAACAACTCGCTCTCGAACAACGTTTCGGTCAAGCCCGAGCAATCCACCACGACAAACGGCCCGGCGGCCCGCTCGCTGGTTTCATGGACGGCGCGCGCGAACAGCTCTTTACCGGTGCCCGATTCCCCCAGCAGCAGCACCGGCAGCATGGAGGGCGCCACCCGTTGCAACTCCGACAGGGCGAGGTTGAAAGCCGCTGAACAGCCGACCAACCCTTCGTCGCTGGGGCGCGCCGAGGCGCTGCGTACCAGTGTCAGGCGCTCCACATAGGCGGTAATCACCCCGTGCTCGTCGAGGATCGGGCGCAATTCCACGTCGACATGCTCCGGCCCCCGAGGCGTGTGGTGGATGTGCAAGACACGATCCGACCCACGCATTTCCTGGGCTTTTTTCATCGGGCAATTCTCACCCGCCTGATCACAAGGGACGTCGTAATGGTGGGAGATCTGATAGCACTTATGCCCGATGAAGGGCTTGTCAGCCCTGCCGAACTGACGCTGATAGGCCGTGTTGGCCGCCAGGATGTTGTAGTCCGGATCAAGCACGATCATGGGGTTGGGTTCGTGTTCCAAAAACGAAACAAGCGACTGCACTTGATCCGGAGGGGGGACGGCGTTGGTGGGGGTCGGCTGAAAAGTCTTCATCATGGCTCCTGGAATCCATTCTTCTATCCTGTTGTGGCACTGCCACCTCTGTCAACAGGCACTGCCAATGGCAGAAAAACCCACCCGACAGAGGCCCTAACACGCGCATACAACAACAAAAAAACAAATAAAATCAATTAGATATTAGAAATATTTGGTGAGTGCCATCGCCTGGCAAACTTATTGCAATGTCAGTCCTTAGTCTAAGTGGCTCGGTAAAAAAAGCCCCCTCAAGGAGACCGTTCATGCGCGTCAATCTTCACGTCGAAGGCTTCTTCGACTCTGCCACCAACACTGTCAGCTATCTGGTACTGGATGAAGCCAGCAGCCACTGCGCGATCATCGACAGCGTTTTGAATTACGACCCCAAATCAGGCCACACCGCCACCACATCCGCCGACCGCCTGATAGCCCGGGTGAACGAGCTGAATGCGCAGGTCGAGTGGATTCTGGAGACCCACGTCCACGCCGACCACCTGACCGCCGCGCCCTACCTGAAAGAGAAAGTCGGCGGAAAAATAGGCATCGGCAGTCAGATTTCGACGGTGCAGAAGGTCTTCGGCACGCTGTTCAATACCGGTAGCGATATGCCCCGCGACGGCAGTCAGTTCGATCACCTGTTCGTCGGCGACGAGTCGTTCAGCATCGGCACGCTGCACTGCACCGCACTGCACACACCCGGCCATACGCCAGCCTGTATGACTTATGTGATCCGCAACGGCGGCGAAACGGCAGCCTTCGTCGGCGACACCTTGTTCATGCCCGACTACGGCACTGCCCGCTGTGACTTCCCCGGCGGAGACGCACGCACGCTGTTCCAGTCAATCAACAAAGTGTTGAGTCTGCCCGCAGAAACGTTGCTGTATATGTGCCACGACTACCAACCGGGGGGCCGTGAAGTGCAGTTCGTCAGCACCGTTGCCGAACAGCGCGAGCACAACGTGCATGTGCGCAATGGCATCAGTGAGGAGGAGTTCGTGGCGATGCGTACCAAGCGGGATGCCTCGATGGACATGCCGACACTGATCCTGCCCTCGGTCCAGGTCAACATGCGAGCCGGACATTTGCCCGAGCCTGAATCGAACGGGACCCGCTATCTGAAAATCCCGCTCAACGTCGCCTGACACTCACCCACCCCCAAAAAACATATAAGAAAAAATACCCATAACGGAGACACTTATGGATATCCGCCGCCTTGCACCTGCTTTATCGGTATCAGAACAGATTCTCCCCAGCCAATTGGCTGAACTGAAAGCCGCCGGCTTTCGTGCCATCATCTGTAACCGCCCCGATGGCGAAGGCAGCGACCAACCGTTGTTTGCCGAAATCAAACGCGCCGCCGACACAGTCGGCATCGAGGCGCACTACCTTCCCGCCGAATCGGGCAAAGTCACCGACGAGCAAGGGGCTGCCTTCGGCAAGCTGTTGGAAACGCTGCCCAAGCCGGTATTGGCCTATTGCCGCTCCGGTATGCGCTCGACAACGATGTGGGCGCTGTCACAAGCGGGTCAACGCGACCTGCCGCACATCGTCGAGAGCGCCAAAAAAGCCGGGTTCGATATGAAGGGCGTGATTCGGCGAATTGCGAACCAGGGTCGCACGCCGGTCGAAGTGGCTGAGGCGCAGCACACCGTAGTCATCATTGGCGCCGGCGCGGCGGGTATCGCCACCGCCTCCAGCCTGCTGGCCCGCGCGCCGGGGCTCGACATTGCGATCGTCGACCCGGCCGATGTGCATTACTACCAGCCTGGCTGGACGCTGGTGGGCGGCGGTGTGTTCGACGCGCGCCAAACGGCTCACACGATGGGCACCACCCTGCCCCGCGGCGTGCATTGGATCAAGGCGGCGGTGGCGGCTTTCGAGCCCGAGCGAAATGCGGTTATTCTGGATGGCTGCCGGGTCGTCAAATACGAGCAACTGATCGTGTGCCCCGGCCTGAAGCTCGATTGGCATGCCATCGAGGGGTTGTCGGAGACCCTGGGCCGCAACGGCGTGACCTCCAATTACCTGTATCACCTGGCGCCTTATACCTGGGAAAGGGTGCAGCAACTGCGGGGTGGCCGGGCGATTTTCACGCAGCCGCCGATGCCGATCAAATGTGCCGGGGCGCCTCAAAAAGCCATGTACCTATCGGCCGATCATTGGAAACGCAGCGGCGTACTGGATGCCATCGAGATCGAGTTCTACAGCGCCGGTGCGGTGCTGTTCGGGGTTCCCGACTATGTGCCGGCGCTGATGGAATACGTCACGGCTTACGGTATTGACCTGAATTTCGGCAACACCCTCACCCGCGTCGATGGCCCGGCACGGACGGCCACGTTCAGCGGCGTGAATCCGGATGGCAGCCCCCGTGTGGTGACCCGCGAGTTTGATTTGCTGCATGTGGTGCCACCGCAGGTCGCGCCGGATTTCATTCGGGTCAGCCCGCTGGCTGACGCGGCCGGCTGGATTGATGTCGACCCCGCCACGCTGCGGCATAAAACCTGGGCAAACATTCATGCGCTGGGCGACGCGGCCAATTCGAGCAACGCCAAGACCGCTGCCGCCGCCCGCAAGCAGGCGCCGGTGGTGGCCCATAACGTGTTGGCGGCCATGGGTAAGGCGAACGGTTGCGCGCAGTACGACGGTTACGGCTCCTGCCCGCTGACGGTGGAACGCGGCAAGATCGTCCTGGCGGAGTTCACCTATGGCGGCAAGGTCGCCCCCAGCTTCCCGTCATGGCTGATCGACGGCACCCGCCCCTCCCGGCTGGCCTGGCTGCTCAAAGAGCGGATTCTTCCACCGCTGTATTGGAAGGGCATGCTCAAGGGCCGCGAATGGCTGGCGAAACCCGAGTTGACCGACCAATGAAATCAGGGCTGAACGCAAGGAGACTGAAATGATCATGGTCTTACTGCTCGGACTGACAGTGGGCGTGATTCTGGCGCTGACCGGCGCCGGCGGTGGAATACTCGCGGTGCCGTTGCTGGTGTTCGGAGCGGGCCTGAGCATGGCCGAGGCCGGGCCCATTGGCTTGCTGGCCGTCGGCCTGGCCGCGGCCCTGGGCGCCGTGATGGGCCTGAAAAACGGCACCGTCCGCTACAAGGCAGCGCTGTTAATTGCCGCCGCCGGGATCATTTGTTCGCCCCTGGGCCTTTGGTTGGCGCAGCGCACGCCGAATCGTCCATTGACGATCATATTTGCCTGCGTGCTGATGTATGTGGCGTTCCGGGTATTCAAACGGTCGTTGCCGCCGTCCCCGGCGTCAAAGGCTGCTGTCGCGACCAAACCGCCGCCCTGCGTATTGGACGCCCAACGAGGCAAGCTGAACTGGACGGCGCCGTGCGCCTGGGCGCTCACGGTGTCGGGCGTGGTTGCGGGCGGGCTTTCGGGTTTGCTCGGCGTGGGCGGCGGCTTTGTGATGGTGCCGGCGCTGCAGCGATACACCAATTTGACAGCACAGTCGGTGCTGGCAACTTCGCTGGCGGTGATTGCACTGGTGTCGATGTCCGGCGTTGCCGCCAGCTCTGCGGCCGGGCATCTGCAGTGGGCGATTGCCCTGCCGTTCTCCATAGGTGCATTGTTTGGAATGGCCTGCGGGAGCCTGATCGCGGCCCGGCTAGCAGGTCCACACCTACAAAAAGGGTTCGCCGCTGTTTCTATGGCGGTTTCGGTGGCTTTGCTGGTGAAGGCAATTTAGTGATGTACATGAGCCCTCCACTTCCAGGACTGCCCAAGCCTCGCCTATAGCTTGTGACTTGCCCCCAGCTTTGGTCGGCTGAGGGTGTGGGTGTAGTGGGTGTCACCGGCGGGCACTGCGTCGACCGCTTTTTTCAAATCGCGTTGTCAGTGCCGAAGTCCGAGTCACTTAATAAAATCCCTTGATGTAAGTGGCTGACGCTGACCCACATCAAGGGACGCCCGCAAAAAATTCGCTACAACGATACTGGGGCTGACCACGCCCCGGTTGTCTGCCTGATGACCCAATAAAAACGATTGCAGACCTGCGCCGAGGGGACCGCCCCAGGCCGGGTTATTAAAGGAATAGTGCGATGATTTTTCCCCTGTTACGTCTTTGCCTTGTGGGGGGGATGCTGTGTCTGTCTCCTCCCCTGCACGCCAACGAAGCTCCCCCCTCGCTGATCGAACAGGGTAAGTACGTTGCCCAACTGGGCGACTGCATCGCCTGTCACACCGCCAAACAAGGCGCGCCAATGGCCGGCGGGCTAGAGCTGAGCACTCCGATGGGCACGATTTATTCGAGCAACATCACCCCTGACCGCGACACTGGCATCGGCGAGTACACATTCGAGCAGTTCGACCGGTTGATGCGTGAAGGCGTGACGCCGGCCGGGCAGAACGTGTACCCGGCGATGCCCTATCCGTCGTACGCGAAGATGAGCGAAGGCGATATGCGCGCCTTGTTCACCTACCTGATGCAGGGCGTGGAAGCGGTGAACAAACCCAATCTGGAAGCGGAGATGGGCTTCCCGTTCAACCAACGTTGGGGCCTGGCGTTGTGGAATTTCGTGTTTCTCGACAAGCAGCCGTTCGTGCCTGACGCGACGAAGGATGAAGTGCTTAACCGTGGCGCCTACCTGGTCCAGGGGCTTGGCCACTGCGGCTCCTGCCACACCCCGCGCGGCATTGCCTTCCAGGAAAAAGCCATGAGCGATACGGGCCGCAGCGGCCAGCATTATCTGGCCGGGGAGACTGTCGAACACTGGCGCGCGTTAAGCCTGCGCAACCTGTGGACAGTGGAAGACACCGTGCAATTGCTCAAGACCGGGCAGAACCGCTTTGCCACGGTCTCGGGCAACATGGCCGATGTGATTCATCACAGTACCCAACATTTCACTGACGCTGACTTGAGGGCCATCGCGACCTATTTGAAATCCCTGCCGCCGGGCAAGGATGATCTGCCGATGCCTGCCGTGGCGCACGAACCTGTTGCGCCGCCCAAGGACCTGTTCACCAGCCGGGGTGGCCTGGGCTACATGCAGTTTTGCAGTGACTGCCACCGCAGCGACGGCGGCGGGGTGAAAGGGCTGTTTCCGCAGTTGGCCGGCAACCCGGGCGTGGTATCCAACAACCCGACTTCACTGCTGCACATCACCCTCACGGGTTGGGAGACCGCTGAAACGGCGACTCATCCACGGGTCTACACCATGCCCGGGTTTGCCCGGTTGGCGGATCAGGAAATCGCTGAAATCCTCAGCTTTGTGCGCAGCAGCTGGGGCAACGAAGGCACGCCCATCAGCGCTGCCCAAGTGAAGAAAATGCGCGGCCAGCTCAACCCGGTCACCACCGATTCGTCAGCGTTCGAAACCCCGCGCCTGGCTGAGTTACTGGCCGCGCCGAATGCCGATCAAGTGGTGCGTGGCATGCGCCTGCACCTGCAGACCAAGGAGCTGCTGCCGAACAACGTTGGCAATGCCTTGAACTGCACCAGTTGCCATCTCAACGCCGGCACCGTGGCGGACGGTTCGCCGTTTGTGGGTATCTCGGCGTTTTTCCCGAGCTATGCGCCACGGGCCGGCAAGGTGGTGAGCCTGGAGGAGCGGATCAACGGCTGCTTCCGTCGCTCGATGAATGGCAAGCCACTGCCGCCGGAATCGGCGGATATGCAGGCGATGGTGGCGTACTTCGACTGGATGAAAAACAACACTAAGCCGGAAGATAGAGTGGCAGGGCGCGGGGTGGGCAAGGTCGACACGGCGATCAAGCCTGATCTGAACAATGGCAAGCCGGTTTATGCCAAGCAATGTGCGGTGTGCCATGGCGACAATGGCCAAGGTTTAACGCGAGCGGACGGCGAACTGGTGTACCCACCGTTGTGGGGCGAACAGTCGTTCAATATTGGGGCGGGGATGGCGCGCGCATACACGGCCGCGGCGTTTGTTAAACGCAACATGCCGATCGGGTTCCACGAGAAATTTCCATTGGGGCAGGGAGGGTTGTCTGACCAAGAGGCGGTGGATGTAGCGGCGTACTTTACCCAGCAGCCAAGGCCGGATTTCCCAGACAAACAGAAGGATTGGCCGAAGGGTGGTAAGCCTGTGGATGCGCGGTATTAACCCCGGCCTCCCAAAGCGGGCAATGTAAATAAGGGAGCAGCGATCTTGGTAAGTGTTATATAAACTTCACCAAGATCGCTAGACAAACTCCCACAGAGTCACCCCTAGCCATGGCCCACAATAGATTAAGTAGCTGAATGAGGTTACTTGATCTCGCCATGGTTTTTCTAACGTAGACGAATATTTTCCGACTACATCAGATCATGCCAACCACTCCCCCCCTCAAACCATCTTCTGCAGTTTTGTTTGGCAGATCATTTCACGCGGGCAGGTATATAATCGTCGGTACAAATCAACAAATTACTGACATTGCAATCGTAAAGCGCATAGTTAAAAATGCATAGTGTGATGTTGTCCTTCGTTTTCATCGCCCCTATCTTCTGCCCCCCCAAAAAAACACTCTTTCAACGTTGGCGCTGTGGGCACGCATCTGCGGTATGCAATTGAAGCTGCTGACTGGTACATTGCACAAGGCTTTGCTTACCCACGGCGCCGCGGCTAGCGCTAATCCGGCTAGTTGATACCTTGCCCCAGTATCACACCATTAACAGACTCTCCATATAAATTTACACCGTCACCTTCGTGATACTTTTTTCGGGTCTTTTCAATGGATCCATCGACCAGACGAGGATCCTGAGGCCGCTCATGACTATTGATGTATGCAGCCACATGCCAAGCTTCCTCATCCGTCAGAGAGCCGCCCTTACCTAGAGGCATATTTTGCTTGATAAAACCGGCCGCAGTATTGATGCGGTGCATCCCAGCCCCCCAGTTGTAAGAGTCCCGTCCCCAAAGCGGCGGAAATACGAACGTTCCCAAGGACTTCTGGCCCTGTCCCTCCACTCCATGGCAGATTGAACATTGTTCAACATATATCTGTTTCCCCTTAGCCAGATCAAAGCCTTTTTCAGGTGCGGAGATAACAGGATAGAGGCGCCCTGGAAGGTTCTCGCCCACCGGCGCCTTGGTCGCCAGCCAATAGGCATAGGTGCCGAGCGCTTTCATTACATGACTATCACTGGAGGGAGCCTTGCCGTTCATGCTGAATTCGAAGCAACCCTGCATCCGTTCGGTAAACGTATTCACTTTGTTATTCTTTTTTCGATAGGCGGGGTACATGCCATAAGCTCCCCACAGAGGGGCAGATTCCGCCTTACGACCTTGATCGAGGTGACAATTACTGCAGTTAAGACCATTGCCAACATATTCAGCAGCATTTTTTTGAGTATTGACAAAAATATCACGGCCCTCCCTTACCAGCACCCCGAAGGCATTGTCTGGTAGGTCCATTTCTTGCGGCGGGGTAAATACAGAAGGCGAAACCGCATCAACCGCCACGATGGCGTGGTTTTGAGCATTCGCATCACGTTGTGGTCCGACCGAATCCTTGATCGTCGAAGCCATGTCGCGTTCTTCATACAACGTTTTCGCAACCAGAAGTGGCACAGCTATGGCAATAGTGAGCAGTATTTTCGCTGGAAATTTCATTGCTTAACCTCACTGCCCAAACTGGCCAAATAGACTGACAAATCTTGAACTTCGGTGTCGCTCAACGAACGTGCGATATGGCTCATTAGTTCATTTGGGTCATTCTCTCGCGTTCCACTGCGCCAAGCATTTAGCTGCGCCGCGATGTAGGCACTGGACTGGCCAACAAGCGGGGGAAAGCTTTCTCCCACGCCAGTGTTACTCACCCCGTGACAAGCCACACATGCAGGAATATTGCGACTCCAGTCTCCTTGCTTCACCAGTTTTTCAGCGACACTGCCCAGACTACCTGTGGAATTCAACCCGACACTCGGAGCATCGACAACTAATGCATTTAAGTAGCGGGCAACAGCCTCACCTTCAGTATTTTTAAGCGCCAATGCGATGGGTTGCATCACGGCATTGGCCCGCTTTCCAGAGCGAAAATCTTCAAGTTGCTTGGCCAAATAACCCTGCGGCAAGCCCGCAAGACGAGGAAATCCTGCGCTGTTGTTGCCCATCCCATTGGTAGAATGACAGGTAGCGCAAGCCACTGCTGCAGGTGACTCGCCTCCTTGAGTGTAGATTTTCTGACCTAGGGACTCGGCGTTTGCTCCGGTCGCCAGCACAACTACGCAGGCACTAATGCTGGTCTTGAGACAGAATTTTGTTGAAAGACTCACGATTTTTTGACTCCTTTTTTATTGGCTCATTCACAGTGCGATCCAACTATTTGTGCCCTAGGTGAAAGAGCTAAATAGCGACATACCGCGCTGTTATGATTTTTGTGAATATACTTATGCCAAAAAAAAATATTGTCAATTTGTTCCCTGACCACTTTGAGGGTCGAGTCCCTCCTCCCATCCCGGTACTTGGAAGCGTCGCGCGGCCCCGTCAGATCTGAAATCGCACGAGGAACCTCAGTGCGCATATCTGCAACATCCGCTTCCCACTATTGCAGCGGCTCATATCAGTGATCGCTTGTGCTGCGCCTCTACTACCCGTAATTCCATGGAGACAAGTGCGCGCAGAGTCGAGCCGAATCTTCCACTCGCTCAGACGGGCAATCGCCAAAGCGAGTGCTCGCGATTCTGGATCGTCTTCACTGCGGTCCGCTCCAACGAGCCAAAGCTGCGGGTCCGGAACCTGCCCCGTACTAGGGCATGGATATCATTGGCGCCTGCACAATAATCTGCGCAGCTTCACTTTGAAGGTCCTCAAGCACTGCATCACAGTGGTCACCGGCGTGTCCGGTTCAGGACATTCCTCGTTGGTGTTCGACATGATCGCGACTGAATCCCAACGCCAGCTCAACGAAAGCTACAGCCGCAAGCCCGTTGAACACCTAGACGCGGTGCTTACTCATCAACCCGTTGCCCCGCGATGCAACTGGGCGGCTACATCGCGGGAATGCTTAACGATGGCCTTCAGGTCCGGCCTGGCACGACACTACTATTCAAAATCAAATTAAACCCAACCAGATCCGTCACCTTCTCACTGAGCGCCCATGCAACAAAACTACCGCCTTCCAGCACGCTCAATAACGCCCTTGCCAGCGCCTCGGGATCTAGTTCTGCTTTGATGACGTTTAACGACTGCCCGAGCGCCAAATTGTTTTTTAACCAAGCAAGGTGCACTTCAAAAAATTGTCGGGTCAATTGTTTAAGGGCCTCCGGCAGTACCGACAGCTCAGCGGCAAGTGCGCCACACAGCGGTAATGCGCCACTGTTGGAGCTGTCAATGAAAAACTCAGAAAAATTTTTCAAGCGCGCCAGCACATCAGCGCTGTCTTCGTTAATTAATGTCAGCTTTTTTTTAAACCTAAAAAGATAACTCTCGATGACCGCGGCCCCCAAATGTTCTTTAGTTGGAAAATGATGATGAATACTGGCTTTTTTAATACCAACTTCATCGGCTAAATCGGCATAGCTGAATGCTGCATAGCCTTTTGTTCGTAACAATAACTCGGCAGTAACTAAAAGATCAGTTCGTGTGCTCATGGCGCTTACCTATATTTATTAGTGCGATAATACTCACTGCGCCGGCGCACTGGTTCAACTCATCACGATAAGAGGCCACCACGACTTCGGCCTCTTATCGTTCATTTCTTATACGCCTGCTTGATTAGGATGAGCATTGACATCTAATGATTCGTTTGTTCTGGAGCGGACCACCTTCCACCATCCCAACGACAGCGCGATCGCCACCAAGGGAATAGACAAGACAGTATAAGTCCCGTTTGGATAATCGAGTCCCAACAGCACCAACACCACACCGAGGAAAATAAGCGTCAGCCATGACGTAAATGGCGCGCCAGGCATTTTAAAAGTCACCATTTCTACCTCCCCTCTTTTAACTGCTCGACGGTAGTTTATTTGTGACAAAACAATAAACGCCCACGTCGACAATATCCCCAGCGACACCAAGTTCAATAACAACTCGAAGAGTTGAGCAGGCATGAGAAAGTTCAACCCCACTCCAATGACGTTAATGACCATGGTGACCAGAATCCCCATATAAGGAACGCCCTGGGTGCTCATGCGTTTGAACATTTTCGGCGCAGACCCGCCCATGGCCAATGATCGCAACACCCGCCCTGTTGCATACAAACCGGAGTTTAGGCTTGAGAGCGCGGCAGTCATCACGACAATGTTCATGACGGAACCGATGCCAGGAATGCCGAGCGCCTCGAAAAAGGTGACAAAGGGGCTGACGTTAGCGCTGTAGGCAGTCCACGGCAAAACGGTCACCAGCAAAAATACCGAGCCCACGTAAAACAGGCCGATACGCCAGATCACGCCATTGATCGCCTTAGGAATTACGCGCCGTGCATCCGCCGTCTCACCTGCAGCGGTACCCACCAGTTCGATGCTCGCATACGCAAATATCACGCCTTGCACGATGATAATTGCCGGCAATAGCCCATGGGGGAATATCCCGCCATTCTCGGTAATCAAGTGCAAGCCTGGGATAGTGCCTCCCACCGCATGGCCGGTGGCAAAGAAAAACGAACCTATAACCAGGAAGACACTGATCGCCGCAACCTTTATGACCGCAAACCAGAATTCCATTTCGCCGAACCATTTCACTCCGACCATATTCATCACGGTCACCACACCCAGGGCACTCAATGCAAACACCCACTGTGGAACGTCAGAAAATATACTCCAGTACTTCATGTAAATAGCGATGGCAGTTATATCAACGACGCCCGTTAATGCCCACACCAGAAAATACATCCATCCCGCCACGAAAGAAGCGCCTTCTCCCATGAACTCTCGAGTGTATGAGACAAAACTGCCACAACTCGGGCGGTGCATTACCAACTCGCCCAAGGCTCGCAAGATGAAGAACGCAAAGATGCCACAGACCAAATAAACAACGGCCAGCGACGGACCAGCAATTTGTAGCCTGGCCCCTGCGCCCAAGAACAAACCGGTGCCAATAGCACCGCCCAATGCCATCATCTGTACATGGCGTTTTTTCAAATTTTTTGAGTAGCCACTTTCGTGGGCGTCCAGCCAATCTGCCCGGTTCGCGGGCCTGCCTTTGAAACCACGGTCTTTTGGAAAGGTATTATTTTTTTTCATAATCCACCCGAGCGATTAATGTGCTTTTTTTATTTATCGAAACGCCTACTTTTTGTGTACCTTAAAAAGTTCAGATAAACGTTCCTCATCATCACTTTGTCAGGCGCCATGCCTCTCCCGCACGCCTCTTGTATAACTCCGACTCTCGCCTGGCCAAACAACCACTAGAAACGCCGGACAACAAAAAAACTACCATCCACATGATAGCCATGCAATAAATATTTAACATGTGCGACCATGTTATTGTTTTTTATGGCGAAAAATAATTTGCCAACCAAATGGTAGACATTTAAATATCGTGTGAATTACTCTGATATCGTCGCCTTAGCCGCGACCAGCCCCCCCCACTAGGACAAACATTGGACGGTCGTATGAAGCCTTATAAAAACGTACAAACGCTGCTCGCCCACGCATCAATCGAGCCCGACCAGCATCATGGTTTCGTGAACACGCCGGTTTATCGAGGTTCGACCGTCGTATTTCCTACCTGCGAGGACATGCGTGAAGGCCGTCAGAAATATATCTACGGCCGATGGAACAACCCCTCGACGCAGGCGCTGACCCAGGCCCTGACCCAACTTGAAGGTGCGCAAGGCACTGTGCTTTGCCCTTCAGGTCTCAACGCATGTACGACAGCCATATTGTCTGTGGTCGGTACGGGGGATCACCTGCTGGTTGCCGACAATGTGTATTCGCCGATAAGGGCTTTTGCCGATGACGTGGGGCGGCGCCTTGGCATCGAAGTATCGTTCTACGACCCGACGATCGGCTCCGAGATCGCGGCGCTCATCAAACCTAACACCAAGGCCATTTACCTCGAGTCGCCTGGGTCCTTGACCCTGGAAATACAGGACATCCCCGCCATCGCCAAGGTCGCCCATGCACATGACGTATTGGTGATCGCAGACAACACCTGGGGTACCCCGCTCTACCATCCTGCGCTGGAACTGGGTGTGGATCTTTCGATCATGGCCGCCACAAAGTACATCGTCGGCCACTCTGACGCGGTGCTGGGAACGGTCTCGGCCTCAGAGAGAGCCTGGGACCGCCTGAAAAAATACCACTTCAATATGGGCTTGTTCGTCAGCCCTGACGACGTGTCACTGGCGCTTCGCGGCATGCGAACCCTGGATGTAAGACTTGAACGACATTACAAAAACGCGATGATCGTGGCCCGCTGGCTGGAAAGCCATGGCGACGTTACGGCGGTTTACTACCCGGCCCTCGAATCCCACCCTCAGCATGAACTATGGAAAAGAGATTTCAAGGGCGCCTCCGGACTGTTGTCTTTTCTGACCAAGCCCGCGACCCAAGCAGCGGCCGATGCACTGCTGGACAACTTGTCGCTGTTTTCAATCGGTTACTCGTGGGGCGGCTATGAAAGCCTGGCGATGCTTACAGACCCTAAAGCAGTCAGAAGCGCGACAACCTGGGAGCATGATGGCCATCTTGTGCGACTGCACATTGGCCTGGAAGACCCGGAAGACCTTATCGCCGACCTGGAACAAGGCTTTGAGCGCTTCAACAGGTTAAACAGCTGACAGGCTGCTGGTTTTTCATACACTTCTTTGGCTGCGCCTGACCAGCGCAGGCAAGGTTGCGAACAGCACTTCATACGGCACCGGAATCCGCCCGAACATCACCAGTGGACCCAACGAAAGCCCGCCCATGAGGGTGATCGCCATCCCTGCCCGCGAACAGCATCAACGGCACAGGCCGATGATGCAGGTAAACTTGGCCAAGACGATAGGCCGCAGCCTCATCACTTCGGCCTTCAGCATTGGGCTCCAGACCTGCACTGCGCGAGGCTGAACATGCGATCGAATCCAAATGGATGGGGAGTGGCTGGCTGGCTGGATCAACACCGGCCCTCTGCGCCTGGCAAGTTCGCGCGGCCCCACAAATCCACGACCAAAACAGTCGACCATAGAAGCGATCGGCGGCTGATCAATGGGCAAATTTGCAGTCGCGGCCGTTGAAGTCAGGGCACTTGCCCATAGCACTCAACTTTCGACCGAAGAAACCGCAGCGATGACAAAGCGATCCAAAGCAAGTCGATCCTCACTGTGAGTGCGATGCAACTGAGTACCGACATGGCGACAAACTCGATTGCGGTGGCGCAGGCCTGCCAGAAAGGTGTACCGCAATCGGGTCAGCATCACCGATGCTTTCGACCCAAAGTGCAGCGGGAGCCAGCCAGGCGGCCATCGCTTGCAGCGAGCTATCGAGCCTGGCGATAAACGTGAACAAACTGGTAGGCGGTTTCAAGGTTTAAACGTGCAGTGATACCAGCGGCTGCTCAAAAAACTGCGGGTTAAAACAAATCAATAACCTGCCGAAAACGCTCTCGACGGCTCAGGGCAAACGGTTAACGCTTCGGTCATGTCACTGCCTTACACTGTCTTTCAGCGCGTTTTCAGCACCTTCGATTATACGGATAGTAAATATCTTCAGAATAAACGTTGCAAGCCTACCAACTGGATGGTAGCTTGTTACCACATTCCAAGAAGCCCGCCATCCACCACCCTACTTGTTTTGTGAGAATCCTATGAAAGACTGGACCCAAACCCGCAAAGACATCAACGCTCGCCTGGTAGAACTCAACGCTCTGTCTCCAGAAACCATGAAAGGCATGGCTGCACTCGGTGCCGCCGGTGGCAAGACCAACCACCTGGACGCCAAGACCCGCGAGCTGATCTCTCTGGCCGTGGCCGTGACCACTCGTTGCGACGGTTGTATCGCTTTTCACGCTGCCGAAGCCAAGAAGCTTGGCGTTACCAGTGAAGAAGTGGCCGAAGCCTTGAGCGTGGCAATCAACATGAATGCCGGCGCCGCACTCGTCTACAGCACTCACGTGCTGGACGCGTTCGATAAGTCGTAAGTAAACGCTGACTTTCAACCTTTAACACTGTCGAGATCAATCATGACTAAGCTGTTCACCCCTTACGATCTGTCCGGTACCGCGCTGAAAAACCGCGTGGTCATGGCGCCGATGACCCGTACCCGTACCCTGAACAACATCGCGAACGCGTTCACCGCGCAGTACTACGCACAACGCGCGTCCGCTGGCTTGCTCATCACCGAAGGCCTGCCGATTTCCGACGAGGCCCGTGGCTACCTGTACACCCCCGGGATTTATACCGAGGAACACCTGGCAGGCTGGCGCCCAGTAACTGACGCAGTGCATGCCAAGGGCGGGAAAATTTTCGCGCAACTGTGGCACGTTGGCCGCATGTCGCACATTTCGGTACATGGCATCGTTCCGGTTTCTTCGGGTACTCAGCCGGCGGTCGATACCACCGTGTACGCCTGGTCCACACCGGACCAAACCGGCCCGGTACAACCCAGCGTGCCGCGTGCGTTGGAAACCAACGAAGTGAAACGTGTCATCGCTGACTTTGTGAAATCCGCACGCATCGCGATGGATGCCGGTTTCGACGGGATCGAAATCATGGCAGCTAATGGCTTTCTGTTCGATCAGTTCCTCAGCAGCGCTTTGAACACCCGTACCGACCAGTACGGCGGTTCAATTGCCAATCGCCAGCGATTCCTGTTGGAAACCATTGACGCGATCGCTGCCGAAATTGGCGGCTCGAAAATTGGCGTACGTTTCTCCCCGTTTGGTCGCTTGTACGACTTCGGCGTCTACGAAGGCGAAGAAGAAACCTGGATGAGCATGGCGGCCGCGCTGAATGAACGCGAACTAGCGTTCGTTCACCTGAACTACCAGCCGACCATCGTCGCCGCGCAAACGCCACCGGGTTTCGGTGCCGCATTCCGTGAAGCGTATAAAGGTACCTTAATGGCCGCCGGCGGTTTTACCCAAACGCTCGCCGAGTCTGAATTGGCCAAGGGTGAGCTCGACCTGATCGCCTTCGGCACCGCCTACATTGCTAACCCGGATCTGGTAGAGCGGATGCAAAACGGCTGGCCATTGGCTGAACCTGATCGCGCGACGTTCTACGCTGTCGGCGATCAAGTAGCCAAAGGCTACACGGACTACCCTGAGTATGCTGCAGCCAACGCTTGATGGCTCATTGCATCACTTTTTTTCACCACAACCGTTAAGGAGCAGACCATGCCACTCGTTACCATCAAAGGTATTGAAGGCGTTTTTACCGACCAGCAAAAAGCTGAAGTCATTCAGAAAGTGACGGACGCCATGGTATCCGTAGAAGGTGAAAGCATGCGCGGCATCACCTGGGTCATCTTTGAGGAAGTCAAGAGCGGCGATTGGGGCATTGGCGGCAAACCCATTACAGCTGAAGAAGTACTGAAACTGCAAAAAGGCCAGTAAGGGGTCTCATCCCTTAATGAACGACTCCCGGGTCGTTGGGCGTTATCACGCCCAACGACCCGGGAGTTTTTGCGTTCTATATGAACACTGATTTATCGTGGAATATTCAATGATTCTGATCATTTATGCTCACCCGTACCCGGACAAATCCACGGTAAACGCGGCCATGCTCAAGCAGGCAGCCACTCATCCTGATGTCGTCATCCGCTCCCTCTACGCGCTTTATCCCGACTTCAACATCGACGTCGAGGCCGAACAGCGGGCGGTTGAAAAGGCTGACCTGGTAGTGCTGCAACATCCAATGTACTGGTACAGCTACCCTCCCCTGATGAAATTGTGGATCGATAATGTATTCACCCATGGCTGGGCCTACGGCAAACACGCCCATGCGCTTAAAGACAAACCTCTGTTGTGGGCAGTTACGACCGGCGGCGACGAGGATCACTTCGGCATCGGTGCCCATCCCGGTTTTTCTGTACTGGCTCAGCCACTGCAAGCTACGGCTATCTATTGCCATATGCGCTGGCTGGAGCCTGTGGTTTTCCATGGTGCGTATACCGCGGACCCAACTGCCCTGCACACACACCTCGAGCACTACAGCGCACGCCTGACCGCTGGCAAGGAAGATTGATATGGAAACTCACAGCCTGATTGAAATGCTCATTTACCTGGGTGCGGCGGCATTGATAGTACCGATTGCCGTGCGACTGGGGCTGGGCCCTGTGCTCGGCTACCTGATTGCCGGCTGCCTGATCGGCCCATGGGGGCTGAAGCTGGTAACGGATGTGAAGTCCATTTTGGAGTTTGCCGAAATCGGCGTCGTACTGATGCTTTTCATCATCGGCCTGGAACTTGATCCGAAACGGCTCTGGGCTATGCGCCGAATGGTATTCGGCGGCGGCGCCTTGCAAATGCTGGTCTGTGGCGCGGCGATTGCGGTGTTTTGCGTCGCATTGGGCTTGAACTGGACGGCAGCGCTGTTGGTCGGCTTGACGCTGAGCCTGTCGTCGACCGCAATCGCCATGCAAGCCATGAACGAACGCAACATGACCTCGACCGCCGTGGGCCGTAGCAGTTTTGCCGTGCTGCTGTTCCAGGACATCGCGGCCATTCCGCTGGTGGCAATGATTCCACTGCTGGCGGCACATGGTGGCACGCCATCGGGTGCAGAACTGGCGATATCGGTCGCCAAAATCGTCGGGGCGATCGGCGCGGTCGTCGTGTTAGGCCAGTACGTTTCCCGCCCGGTGTTGCGCTTCGTGGCGCGCTCCGGATTGCGCGAAATCTTCAGCGCCGTGGCGCTGTTTCTGGTGTTCGGGTTCGGCTTTCTGCTGGAAGAAGCCGGTTTGTCGATGGCCATGGGCGCCTTTCTTGCCGGCGTGCTGTTGGCCAGCTCCGAATACCGGCACGCCCTGGAAAGCGACATCGAGCCGTTCAAGGGACTACTGCTCGGCTTGTTCTTTATCGGCGTAGGTATGTCGATCGACTTCGGCACGCTGATCAATGCACCGCTGATGGTCTTGACCCTGACTCTGGGCTTTATAATGATCAAGCTGCTGGTGATCAAACTGCTCGGGCGCTTCCTGAATGTTCCCGCTGACCAGCGCTCCTGGCAGGCGGTGTTTCTCGGCCAGGGCAGTGAATTTGCGTTCGTCGTGTTTGGCGCTGCAACGGTGGCGGGAATTCTGGTCGACCCGTGGGGGAAAAGCCTGACACTAGCTGTAGCCTTGTCCATGTGTGTCACGCCGTTGCTGATTCTGCTGCTTAACCGCCAGGAATCCTCCGGCAAACAGGCCGATGGGGACGCCGACACGATCGACCAGAAAAATCCGCGGGTGATCATCGCCGGCTTCGGGCGATTCGGCCAGGTCGCCGGTCGCTTGCTGATGTCTTGCGGCTTTGAGGTAGTGGTGCTGGATCACGACCCCGACCATATCGAGACGCTGCGCAAATTCGGCGTCAAGGTGTTTTACGGGGATGCTACTCGTCTGGATTTATTACATGCCGCCGGCGCTGACCAGGCGGTGGTGCTGATCAACGCCATCGACGATCAGGCCGACAACTTGAGACTGACCCAACTGGCCCAGGAGCACTTCCCTGACTTGAGGTTGGTGGTGCGCGCGCGCGACATGGGCCACATCATTACCTTGCGCCAGATGGGCATCGAGGCGGTTGAGCGGGAAACCTTCGAAAGTGCGCTGTCCTTGGGACGCAGGGCGCTGGAGTACCTGGGCATTGGGCGATACGAAGCCCGCGAGCGAGCGGATCGATTCCGTCGGCTGAATCTTGAGATGCTTGAGGAAATGGCTGCACAACCGGTGGAGGATACCGAATACAAGTACGACGCCTACAAACGGGCCAACGCACTGTTGACGGAAATCTTCAACGAAGACCGCGCGCATCCCATCGTTAACTGGATCGGCGCCAATCCACACCCAAGCGATGAACAGGACCGCAAGGCAGATCAACCATAGCCCTGAGGGACAGCCGGGTCAGGCCGCCTCTTCCAGCTCTGCGAGAATCGCTTTTTTCATGGCGCCGATCGACCGGGATCCGGCCATGACTCGCAACAATCGGCCCTCATGGAAAACCGCCAGGGATGGCACCGCGCGGATGCCGTACATTTGCGCAATGGTCGGAGACACCGCCACATCGATCTTGCCAAACGCAGCCAGCGCATGAAGTTTTTCTTCCAAGGCATTGAAGACCGGTTTCATTTCTTGGCAAGGCTTGCACCAAGACGCCGAAAACAGCACGACGCTACTGCCTTTGGCCACAAAGCGGGCGAATTGTGGGGCATTCAACTCAACGATACGGCTCATTTGGACCTCCTGTTTAAGGCGATGGGCAGGCGGCCGGTTTAAGGGCCGCATGACCATTGCCAATCAAATTTTGCAACCATCGATCCCGCAGGCCTGGCCAATGAACGCGTCATCGTTGACTCTGGCCTTTGTCTGCATTTTATTCAGCGCTTCAAGAAACGCGGCCTCAGGCTGGGCGCCCGATAACGAGAACGCATTATTGAAGACAAACAGCGGAACGCCGGAACCCAGTTGCGCGGCGATGTGCTCGTCCTCTTCCATCTCCACACGCAGCTCAACGGATGACTCCGCCAGTCGGATCGACTCATCCGATACACCGGCCGCCCGAGCAATGGCTTCCAGGCTGCCTTGATCAAACAGTGATTGCCCGTGAGTGGTGCTTTGCTCGTACAGCGCTTCCACCAGGTGTTTTTTCACATCGGCGTCTGTGACGGCCTTGACCAGTACGTGGGCCTGTGTGGTATCACCAAACAGCATGGTGTCAAAGCGGTAGTCCAAGCCGTCGGCCCGACCATATTGACTTACCATGCTGATCATCGCCTCAGCCGAACTGGAACTACCAAGCTTGCGTTTAAGTGCCGCAATCATCGGCTCTGGCGCGTGGTTTGCGGCCAGGCGATACGCTCTGATGTTGATCTGTACCTGGCCTTTCTCAGCAAACTGATCAAGCGCTTTCTCGAATCGACGCTTGGCAATCCAGCACCAGGGGCACACATAATCAGACCAGATATCGACTACATATTTTTTCGAAGGGGCTTGCATCATTTATCCTGTATTCAAAGAAATTGAGACCCGGCCAGCGTCTCAAGCAAATGGTTGAAGCCAGCCAACGGATCGGCTGATCGGCCCAATGTCCAGTTGATAAGGCTTGCGCCTTCCAACGTGCTCAGCAACATGAAGGCGTACACTTGCACAGGCTTGTTCAACGACCAGCTGTGCTGCCGAGCCGCGTCATTGAGCGTGCTTTGCAGCCAGTCGAGCTGGGATTCAAAGAAATCCCGAGTAAGCCCTTGCAGCGACAATGGCAACGCCGCCATTTCTGCCGCCAGCGCACCACATAGCGGCAACAGCCCGTCATTGGCGCTGATAACGAAAAGCCGGGAGAACGCACGCAGGCGCTGCAGTGGATCGGCATGCATGGCTTCGATTGATGCCAGAGTCTCATTGAAGCGAGCGATATAATCCTTGATCAGCTCCGCGCCCAGGCACTCCTTGGTCGGGAAGTGATGATGGATACTGGCTTTTCTGATGCCAATTTGCATCGCAAGATCGGCGTAGCTGAATGCTGAATAGCCTTTGGAACGCATATGCGTTTCTGCGGCATTGAGTAGCGCAGCTTTGGTCGTGATGGACATTTAAGACTCCTGTAGCCAGCCTTCAGCCGCCTTCACCGTTCATCGGTAAAGGCGTGAAACTCCCGCAATGGGAGCTTCACACGCTTTGCTTGCCGCTATGGTCAGGCACGAACGGCCATGATGCCGGCATCCACGTCCCAAATAGCACCCGTCACCCAGGACGTTTTGTCCGAGAGCAGGAACAGGATCGTATTAGCGACATCTTCGGGAACACCGACGCGGCCCAGTGGGTGGAAATCGTTCAGCGACTTCATCGCCTCCGGGATCGCGTCCTTGTCCATGAACCCTTCGTAGATCGAGGTGTGGACGATGCCTGGCGAAACGGCGTTCACGCGGATACCCGAGTGAGCCAATTCAATTGCCAGGTTACGTGTCATCGCATGCAGACCCGCCTTGGCCATGGAGTAAGCGGAAGCCGGCGAACTTGCCAGTGCAGCCTGTGCGCCGATGGAGCCGACGTTGACGATGGCACCTTCGCGCTTGGCCGCAAGCATGTTCTTGACCACTGCCTGGGTAATGAAAAAGGTCGCACGGTTGATCGACAGGTACATGTCGTACTCAGCCTCATCGTGCTCGGTGAAAGCCTTAGGAATGAAGATCCCGGCTGAGTTCACCATCAGGCTGATATCGGTGTGGTTGGCGTTGATTTCCGAGCGAACTGCGTTCATGCCCGCTTCAGTCATCAGGTTAGCGACGATCACCGACACAGAGCCAAGCGGGCTCAGCTCTTTGCGCACGGCATCGGCCTTGTCTTGCTTGCTGCCGGTGAGTACCACGCTGCCGCCGGCCTTGAGCACCATGCGGGCCGTTTCCAAGCCCATGCCACTGGTGCCGCCAACGACCAACAGCTTCTTGCCTTTAAAAAAGTTGTTCATTTCAGACTCCGGTTATCCAGAACTATTTAGGGTCGGCACCAGGGCAGTTGGCCGCTGGTGCACACAAGGATTGAATCAATTTGCCGTGGGCGAATCAGCCCTCACGCACTTCCAGAGTAGGCACCATACGGATGGCTCGCGAGAAGTTGGCGTAGTTGACCGAGGTTTTCAGCACAACTTTGTGCAACTCTTCAACACGCTCACGGGAGGCGTCGGTGTGCAGGCGCACCACCACGCCCACTTCGTCGTAGCCTGGGTTGACGCTCTCGTCGATGCCCAGGAAGCCACGCAGATCGAGGGTGCCGTCTGTCTCGATTTCCAGGCTATGGATTTTGATGCCCATCATCGCGGCATTGGCGGCGTAACCGACTGACATGCAGGCGTTGAGAGCAGCCATCAGCAGTTCTTGCGGGTTTGGTGCAGAGTTCTGGCCGAGCAATTCGTTGGGCTCATCGGCGGCAATTTCAAAATTACGCGAGTGGGTCTCACCTGCCAGGCTGTAGCGGTTCACTTTGGCGACAGAACGCGTCTGGCCTTTCCACTCAGTCTTGACGTTGAAACTTGCATGGCGCTTGGTCGCATCCTCAGCTACACCTTGTGCAAACTGCTGGAGTGCGGCGACGTCGATACCGTTCAGGTTGTTGCTCATCTGCTTAATCCTCTTTGGATGGACCGGGCGTTTGGCCCGAAAGAGAAGCAACTCTACCAAGTAGTAGGTAGCTAATCAAGCTATTTTATAAACACCCCATAAACCGCTCAAAAAATGCAAAAAAAACGCCTCGATTATTCGAGGCGTTTATGAGGTGACGGGCGTGCAGTGCAATAGTTTTTAATGACGCATGGTGTCTGCACGTAGCCCATTCAAAATCAAATCGAACCCAGTGGACTGCTCATAAGCGTCGCTCATTGCCCAAGAAACAAAACTGCCCCCTTCCAATGTATTGAGGATGAGCCGAGCAACGTGCATTGCATTGAGCTCGGCCTTAATCTCCCCTCTCGCCTGGCCCAGCACGACATTGGCTTGAAGCCATTCAAGATGGATCTCGAAAAAGCCTCGGGTCATTTCCTTGAGCCTGACCGGTAATGCCAACAGCTCCGCAGCCAGTGCGCCGCACAACGGTAACAATCCGTTTTCACTGCTCTGGGCGAACATCTGGGCAAATGCGTTCAAGCGCTCGACAATTTCCGTGTTTTCGTCATTTACCTGCTCCAATTGTTTTTTGAAGCGAAACAGATAGCTCTCGACGATGGCAATCGCAAGGCCTTCCTTGGTGGGAAAATGGTGATGGATACTCGCCTTTTTAATGCCGATATCCTCAGCCAGGTCGGCGTAGCTGAAGGCTGCATAGCCCTTGGTACGCAACAGGATTTCGGCGCTGCTCAGAAGATCGGAACGTGTACTCATGATGAAGCATCCAGATTTTATCAATCGGCCATCATAAATCAGTCATCCCTGAGTTGACAGTGCACAGCCCTCATGCATAACGCCCGATGCAAGCATCGGACGTTATGGGTTTACCTATTGTCAGCAACAGCGCGGCTGGCCGTTACCGCCGCCGTAGCGGGCTTGTTGGCGCTCCCGAAAGAACGTCTCGTAATCCATCAGCGGTTTGTGCGGGTGTTTGGTCTGCATGTGTTCCACATAAGTATCGTAATCAGGCATGCCGACCATCAGTCGTGCGGCCTGACCCAGGTATTTACCCAGGCGACTCAGGTCATTGAACATGGCGCGCTCCCGTCATGCATCCGGCACAGGCTGATAAGGAGCTTCCCTGTCGGTGCGTTCCTTCGTGCCCCATGCAGCAATACCTACCTTGAGTGCAAAGAACAGGATACTGAACACCACCGCCAGGAACAGCGCGGTCAACGTCGCGTTGGTATAAGCGTTGTAGATCACGTGCTGCATCTGATCCAGGCTTTTAGCCGGTGCCAGTACCTGCCCATTGGCAACCGCATCGCTGTATTTTCTGGCCAGGGCCAGGAAGCCGATCGCGGGGTTGGCGTCGAACAACTTGATGAAGCCCGCCGTAGTGGTGCAGATCAGCAGCCACACCGCTGGCAGCATGGTCACCCAGATATAGCGTTGGCGCTTCATTTTGATCAGCACCACCGTCGCCAGCATCAGCGCGATACCCGCCAGCATTTGGTTGGAGATACCGAACAGCGGCCACAAGGTGTTGATGCCACCCAGCGGGTCGATCACACCTTGGTACAGCAGGTAACCCCACATTGCCACACAACCGGCAGTCGCGATCAGGTTAGCGGTCCAGGACTCGGTACGCTTGAGCGCCGGCACGAAGGAACCCAGCAGATCTTGCAGCATGAAGCGACCGGCACGGGTGCCCGCGTCGACGGCGGTCAGGATGAACAGCGCTTCGAAAAGGATTGCAAAGTGGTACCAGAACGCCATGGTATTTTCACCCGGCAACAGCTGGTGCAGGATCTGCGCGATGCCGACAGCCAACGTCGGCGCGCCGCCGGCTCTGGCCAGAATCGTAGTTTCACCGATGTCATGGGCGACCGCCTGCAATGCTTCCGGCGTGATCGCAAAGCCCCAGCTACTGATCGTTTGCGCGACGGTTACCGCATCAGCACCCACCACGGCGGCCGGACTGTTCATGGCGAAATAGACGCCAGGCTCGATGACCGATGCCGCAACCATCGCCATGATCGCCACGAACGACTCCATCAACATGGCGCCGTAGCCGATGTAACGGGAATGCCCTTCGCTGGCGAGCAACTTGGGCGTGGTACCCGAGGCAATCAGCGCATGAAAACCGGAAACCGCACCACACGCGATAGTGATAAACAGGAACGGGAACAGGCCGCCCTTCCACACTGGGCCGGTACCGTCGGTAAACTGCGTCAACGCCGGCATTTTCAAATCAGGCATTGTGACCAAGATGCCGATCGCCAACGCCACAATGGTGCCGATCTTCAGGAACGTCGACAGGTAGTCACGCGGCGCCAGGATCAACCACACCGGCAGTACTGCGGCGACGAAGCCGTAACCTATCAGCATCCAGGTAATTTGGATGCCGGTGAAGGTAAAGGCCTTGGCCCAGACCGGATCAGCGGCAATCTGCCCGCCCAGCCAGATTGAACCCAGCAGCAACGCCACGCCGATCACAGAGATTTCACCGATGCGACCCGGGCGGATGTAGCGCATGTAGATGCCCATGAACATCGCAATAGGGATGGTCGCCATTACCGTGAAGATGCCCCAAGGGCTCTCGGCCAGGGCTTTGACCACGATCAGCGCCAGCACCGCGAGGATGATGATCATGATCAGGAAACAGCCGAACAAGGCGATGGTGCCAGGAATACGGCCCATTTCTTCACGTACCATGTCGCCCAGCGAACGGCCATTGCGCCGTGTCGACATGAACAGCACCATAAAGTCCTGCACCGCACCGGCCAGCACCACACCGGCGATCAGCCACAGCGTGCCAGGCAGATAACCCATCTGCGCCGCCAGCACCGGACCAACCAACGGGCCTGCGCCAGCAATCGCTGCGAAGTGGTGACCGAACAGCACATGTTTATTAGTGGGTACGAAGTCCAGGCCATCGTTGTTCACCACGGCAGGGGTGGCGCGACCGGGATCGAGCTGCATCACCTTGTTGGCGATAAACAGGCTGTAGTAACGGTAGGCAACCAGATAGATAGCGACTGCCGCGACGACGATCCACAGTGCGTTGATCGCTTCGCCGCGGCGCAAGGCCACAACACTCAGCGCAAACGCACCCAGGACAGCCACGGCAAACCAGGCGAGATGTTTAGCCAGACGGTTCATTGCGTGTCTCCTGTCACAGCCATTGAGCTGCGACGATAATTTTTATAATTGTGTCCGCTACGCGGCGCTGGCTAATATCCGCGCACACCGATAACAAATACATCCGCACTACTACGCAGGCGTCTACGTAGTTCTACTGAGACGCACGGGAGTCGCGATGCAACTCAAACATAAAATCGTCGCACTCGGGATACTGCCGTTAGTGTTGGCCATCGCGGTTATATGCGCGCTAGTTATTTCCTTGAATAACCAGTTAGGTGACCAACAAGCGCGCCTGATTGAAGACAGCATCCTGGCCAGCAAACGCGCAGAACTGAAAAACTACGTCGCCATGGCGCAAAGTCTGATCGCGCCGCTGTATAACGATGGCGCGGGCAACGAGCAGGCGCAGCGCCAAGTACTCGAAGAGCTGCGCAAGCTGAGCTTTGGCATCAACGGCTACTTCTTCGTTTACGACCGCGAGGGCCGCAGCCTGATGCATGCGCGTCAGTCGGAGTTGGTGGGGCAGTACCTGTGGGAGATGAAAGATCCGCACGGGTTGCCCGTCATCCAGGCTCTGTTCAAAAGCGCCCGATCCGGCGAAGGTTTTCAGCGTTACGCCTGGAACAAGCCCTCCTCCGGCCAGGTAACCGATAAGCTCGCTTATGTGGTCATGCTCGACCGCTGGGGCTGGATGCTCGGCACCGGTATCTATCTGGAGGACGTCGAGCGCGCCACTCAGCAGGCACGCGATGAAGTGGCCCAGGGCATCCGCAAAACCATGCTGGCCATTGCCGCCGTAGCGTTGGTGGCGGTGCTGCTGGTATTCGCCAGCGGTATGACGCTTAACGTCAGTGAACACCGCCTGGCCGACAAAAAGCTGCAACGCCTGAACAGGCGTATCGTCAGCCTGCAGGAAGAAGAGCGTGCCCGCGTTTCCCGCGAGTTGCACGATGGGATCAGTCAGCTTCTGGTCTCGATCAAATTCCAGTTCGAACTGGCCACTCACGTGTTTGAGGGACCAGAGCAGAGCAAGGGCCTGGTCATTCTCAAAAAAGCCACGCAACGACTGGGTAATGCCATTGGTGAAGTGCGCAACATTTCCCATGACCTTCGCTCGTCACTGCTGGACACCTTGGGCCTGCCGGCGGCCATCGGTCAGCTCGCCAGTGAGTTTGAACAACGCAGCGGCCTGAAGGTGAACTGTCAGTGCGAGGGTGTCGATAACCCATTGCCGGAAGGAGCGGCAGATTCAGTGTTTCGGATACTTCAGGAGGCCTTGATGAATATTGAGCGTCATGCCCGCGCCACGCATGTCTCGATCACGCTGCTGGCGACTGATCAGGGATTGAGGTTGACGATTGTCGATGACGGTGTCGGGTTCAACGTTCTCCAGGTGCTACGCAGCCACAACGGCATTGGCCTGCGCAATATCCGCGAGCGCGTCGAGCATTTGGAGGGGCAGCTACAGCTAACTTCAACACCGGGCAGGACCATGTTGGACGTCCTGTTACCGATCAAAAAAACTGGCAAAAATGCCGTTTGATAACGCCACTCAACAGGAAGAACACGTCGATGAAAGTGCCAGGTCGCATACGTATTGGATTGGTCGACGACCATTCGCTGGTTCGCGACGGCATTAAGGCATTGCTCGCCCTTGTGGATACCATCGAGGTGATTGGCGAAGCCGAGAACGGGCACGAGGCGCTCAACCTGGTCGAACAGTGCCAGCCGGATCTGTTGCTGGTGGACATTGGTTTGAAGGACATGAATGGCCTTGAACTGACCCGCCGGCTCAAACAGCATTCGCCCGCACCCAAGATTCTGATGCTCAGCATGTACGACAATTTCGAGTACGTGAGCGAATCCATCCGCTGTGGCGCCAGTGGTTACGTGCTGAAAAACTCTCCCTCGCGGGAAATCATCGCGGCCATTGAAGCCATCGCCAGTGGCGGCACCTTTTACAGTGCGGACATCGCGCAAAAGCTCATCGCCGACAAGGACACCGACAAAGAACTGACCCCTCGCGAAAGCGAGGTGTTGTACAAGATGGTCCAAGGCATGAACAACAAAGAGATGGCCCGCGACCTGGACATCAGCGTGCGCACCGTTGAAACCCATCGGCTCAGTATTCGGCGCAAACTCAACATCGACAAACCAGCGGCCCTGGCGAAATACGCGCTGGATCACGGGCTCGTTTCGCGCAGTCGAGAATGAACGCCGCAGCGTGGCGCTACAGGCCCTGCACCGATGCGCGCACATCGCTGGGGGTACGCCCATAGCGCGCCTTGAAGGCCCTGGCGAAATGCGCCTGGCTGGTGAACCCATGACGGTAAGCAACCTCGGCGATATCCAGTCCCCGCCCCTGCGCTGCGCTCAGCAGCCGGAATGCCCCCTGCAAGCGCTTTTCCAGAATAAAACGCTGGGGTTGTGTGTCTTCCAGGGCAAATAACCGGGTCAGGTGCCGAGTGGAAACGCCGGTTTGCGCCGCCACCCGCTCACAGCTCAATGCAGGGTCGGCCAGTTGCTCGAGGATGCATTGTTTTGCGGCCAGCAAGTAGGACGCACTGAGCGCGTTGATGCGTCGGTTGCCCATCTGGCCCGCAATGATAGTGCCCAACAGTTCAAGGGCGTCGTCTTGATAGCTGTCTGCACCCTGACTGAGCGGCTGCTCGAAAAAGCCGCCGGTGCGTTCACTCAACGTGCGCAGCAGTAACCGTTGGGTGCCGGTGTGTGCGCTGATCTTGACTGCATTGTCAAAGCGGCGCAGACAGCGGGAGGCAAACACGTCCTGAGGGACATCGAAGATGAATTTGTGCATCGAGCCGGAGAAACCGAACAAATAGGGCTTGTCGGTGCGATACACCATCATCTCGCCCGGCTCCAGCAAGTGACAGTTGCCGTTCTGAAAGAAAAACGACGCACTGCCCATGACCAGCGATACGAACACCGACTCTTTGGGCACCGTGCGAATCATTGAACCATCGCGTTCAATGACGTGTTGGTTACCGGTAATATGGGCCACCCGCAGACGATCCAGGCTCAAGTTGTCCTCCCGCGCGCTGAACCCGGTTTCGCTGAAGGAAGAGCATTTCAGACCGACCAGTGTCGACGCGTTGTACTGCTCCCAGAACGCCACGCGTTGATCCAGGGGTAGGCCGTCCGTACTGGCGCGCTGGGTATCGAGCAAGGGGGTGGATCGAGTCATTTTTATTATTCTCGTTTTTATTGACTGCCGGGCCCCGCGCAAGGCGGATCAAGGGGCCTGCAGAGCCCCATTAACCGCCGCCCGAAGCACACTGTCAATCAATAGCCGATACAAAACCACAACGACCGACGAACTGAAAAACCTGTCCGATACGGACAACAATCACGTCAGTTTCAATCAAACCGAAGCGCCCTTTTCGCCCTAGAGTGGCCCCTGTATTCCAACAATCAGAGGCCCAACATGCCCGAATTAGCCCGTAACGAATTTTGGAAAGACCTGCAGCCCATCGCCAACTGTTTCAAGCCCGACGCCAAGCCTGAGGTTTACCTGCCGAATGCCGCCAGTGATGATTTGCGGCTCTACGTGCCTTTTACCGAAACCGTTTCTTCACGCCCCTTATGGATCTCTCCCAGCGAAAACCGCTGGTGCGACATCTTGATGTCCAGCCGTGCCGGCCTGGTCAATCGCCATTACCACCCACACGAAGTGTTCGCCTACACGCTTTCGGGCAAGTGGGGCTACCTGGAACATGAGTGGACCGCCACAGCCGGCGACTTCGTCTATGAGACGCCCGGCGAGGGTCACACCCTCGTAGCGTATGAACACGAGGAACCCATGCGTGTGTTCTTCATCGTCAAGGGGCCGTTGATCTGGCTCGACGATCAAGGCGAGTCCACCGGCTATTTCGACGTGCACTCCTACATTGCCCTGTGCCGTGAACATTACGAAAAGGTCGGCCTGGGCGCTGACGCAGTGGACCGTCTGTTCCGTTAAACCCCGTACTACGGAGTACCACCATGGCTCACAAAAATAATAAAGCCAGCTACGAAAATACCCTGCTCTGTGTGTTGTTCCTGACGTTTGGTTTGGTGTTTTTCGACCGTCTGGCGCTGTCGTTCCTGTTTCCGTTCATGGCTGAAGACCTGCAACTGAGCAACAGCCACCTCGGCATGTTGTCTTCAGTGCTGGCCTTGGCCTGGGCGGTTTCAGGCACGCTGATCGGCGCGTGGTCAGATCGCCGAGGGGTGCGTAAACCGCTGCTGATTGCGGCGGTGATCCTGTTCTCCCTTTGTTCGGCCCTCTCGGGGCTGGTCTCAGGATTCCTGAGCCTGTTGCTGTTCCGCGGCCTCATGGGGTTGGCCGAGGGGCCCATCCTGCCGTTGTCCCAATCAATGATGGTCGAGGCGTCATCGCCGCACCGGCGGGGCCTGAACATGGGGTTGCTGCAAGGTTCGGCCGCGGGTCTGTTTGGCGCGGTGATCGGCCCTCCGGTGTTGATTGCCCTGGCCGAGGCCTATGGCTGGCGGCATGCGTTCATTGTGTCGCTGCTGCCCGGACTCCTGATCGCATGGCTCATCTGGCGTTACGTGCGTCAGGATGCCCCCCGCCGGGCTCAAGTGAGTAATGCCAAGCCTTCGGCGAATCGTCTGGAATTGCTCAAGAGCCGCAATATCGTGCTGTGCACCTTGATCAGTTGTGTGTTTTTAACCTGGTTCGTCATCCTGATCTCCTTTACCCCAACGTTTCTGGTCAGTGTGCGCGGCTACAGCGCGCCAAGCATGGGTGCGATCATGAGTTGCCTGGGCGCGGCCTGGGTCGTATGGGGATTTGTGGTGCCCAGCATTTCCGACCGCATCGGCCGCCGGCCGACGCTGGTGCTGTTCTCGCTGATTGCCGCCTGCTGCCCGATAGCGTTGCTATACGCGCCCTCACCGATGGTGCTCGGGGTGCTGATGGTGCTCACCTACACCGGGCTTGGTTGCTTCACGCTGTTCATGTCCACCATTCCGGCTGAAACCGTCCCGCGTGAAGTCATGGCCACGGCGCTAGGCATGATCATGGGCGTTGGCGAACTGGTAGGAGGGTTCGTGGCGCCTACCGTCGCAGGCTTTGCCGCCGATCAATTCGGGCTGTCGATTGTGATGTGGATTTCCTGCGGCGGCGCCTTGCTGGCAGCTGGACTGTCCCTGCTGCTCAAGGAAACCGCGCCCTCCGTGCTGCAACGCAGATCGCGTGCACCCTCGGTAGCCCAAGGGCATTCACTGTAAACAACCGGTCGACGTCACCCTGCATAGCGCGTGTGTGATCAGAGATCAACACGCCGCTTCACTTGCTCATCACAACAACAATAACAATAACAATGAGTCCCTGACATGAACCCTACCCTCCGTTTGTGCGCGTTTTTATTCCTGGCGTTTACCTATCCCCAAGCCTGGGCACAGGACCGCGAAGGTCCACTGGCCGGCCTGGGCGAGCAACTGGTCAACTACGGCATCCAGCCCCATGTGCAATTCACAAGCCTGTCGATGAAAAACCTCGACACCGGCCCACGCCCCTACAGCTTCGGCAACAGCGGTGACCTGTACATCGGTGCAGACGTAAACCTTGCCACGTTCGATGGCCTGAATGGCGCAGCCCTGCATTTTGAACAAACCGTCTTTATCCTCGATAAAGGCACGGGGCAGCCGACCGCTGGCAAATGGCAAGGAGCCGCCGGCAGCTATTTTGCCGGTGCTCCTTTGCACAATGACATCACCAGCAATCAGTTGAGCCTGTTGACCTATGAGCAAAAATGGCTCGATGGTCAGCTCGACCTGCACGTCGGACGGACCAATGGCCGGCGGTACTTCTACATCTATAACTGCGAAACGGGGGTCACCTGCACCGACCCGATCCTGGACGCTTCAAGCGGCATGTTGCCGCTGCCCTTCGGCGCCTGGGGTGGCTACCTGAAGTATCAAGTGAACCCCAGTCTTTACGTGCACGCAGGGGCGTTCGAATCGAACCCGATGGACTACCTGAAAAAGCGCAAAGGCCTGGACTTCAGCACCGACGACGCGAGTGGCACCAGCTTTCTGGTAGGCATTGGCAGCAAGCCTGGCAATGACACCACCCAGTACGAACTGAACGCGTACTTCAACTCCTCCAAACAGGTCGATCCGTTGACGGGTGCCAGCGACTACGGCACTGCCGGCGGTTTTTTCAAGTTCCGCCAGACGCTATGGCGCGGCGGGCAGCAAGGCTTGCAGGTGTTCGGCTCGCTGTCGGCAGCGGCCGACAACAAACAACCCTTCAGCCACTTCGCCGAAGCGGGGTTGACCTACCTTGCGCCCTTTGACCGGGCGCAAGACAAGCTCAATCTCAAAACCAGCTACTTGCAAGTCAACTCCCACCAGTTGCAATTCCAACAACGCATGCGCATGGCAGCCGATGGCGATCCTGAATTGGGCGAGCGCAATGTGTACGCAGTGGAAGCCAACGGCCATTTTGCCTTGACCCGCAACCTGGCTATCGAACCCAGCATCCAGTACATCATCAACCCGGACAATTTCTACAACCCGGGCGCAACGCAATTGAGCAACAACGGGTTTGTGGTGGGTCTGCAAGTGACGCTGGATGTGGGTTCAGCACTGGGCCTGTAAGCCCATGCCTTGAATGAAACGCTTAACTGACTCCATGAGGTAACAATGACCGTATTCAGCAGCACGCTATTTGAAGGTAAGGTCGCGCTCGTCAGCGGCGGGACCTCCGGGATTGGCCAGGCGACCGCCGAGTATCTGGCCCGGCATGGCGCCAAGGTGGTGGCTATCGGCTTGGGCGCCAACGCGACAATCGTCGCCGACGGGGTTGAGCTCGATCTTCGCGAGGTTAACGTCACCGATGATGACGCGCTCAAAGCTGTCATCCAAAGCCTTGATCGCCTCGATATTCTGGTCCCCGCCGCGGGTGGCACCCTGGGGGAAAAGGAGATGGAGTGGGAGGCCTTCAACCAGGTGTTGTCGGTTCAGCTCAACGCCGTCTACCGTCTTATCAACCTGGCGCATCCGTTGCTCGCCAAGCAAGGTGGGTCGGTCATTAACATCGCGTCGATGTTTTCTTACTTTGGCGGTGGAAAACTGGTGGCGTACTCGGCGGCAAAGGGGGCGATCGTACAAATTACGAAATCCCTGGCGGAGGCCTACGCCCCTGACAAAATCCGCGTAAATGCCGTCGCACCGGGATGGATAACCACCCCATTACTGGCAAAAATCGATGATCAGCCGAGAATCGACCGGTTGCTGTCCCGCACGCCTATGAAGCGATTTGGCAGTGCTGAAGAGGTCGCCAAAGTCATAGCGTTTTTGGCGTCGGATGCGGCGTCGTTTGTGAACGGTGTGATTTTGCCAGTTGATGGAGGGTATCTCACTACAGCAATCTGAAATCAACGGCCACTCAAAACGCGCCTGCTGTCAGGCGCGTTTTACTCTCTGTTCTAAACGGCTGACACGACCTTTTGCCGTTGTTCGCCGAGGCCGTCAATCCACAGGTGGATTTCATCACCCGGTGACAGCCATTGCGGCAGCGGCTTCATGCCCATTCCCACACCCGGTGGCGTACCCGTACAGATCACATCACCCGGCTGCAATGTCATGTAGCGGCTGCAATACGCCACGATTTGTGCAACGGAAAAAATCATGGTTTTCGAGTTCCCAGTCTGGCGTCGCTCACCATTGACCTCCAGCCACATGTCCAGGTTTTGCGGATCGGGTACCTCATCCCGGGTCACCAGCCAAGGCCCGATCGGGCCGAACGTGTCACAGCCCTTGCCCTTGTCCCATTGCGAACTTTGCGTCTGAAATGCCCGCTCCGATACATCGTTGACCACGCAGTAGCCCGCAACGTAGTTCAGCGCCTCGGCTTCGGACACGTACTTGGCTTCACTGCCGATCACCACGCCCAGTTCCAGCTCCCAGTCCATCCGCGAGGCGTCGCGCGGTTGCAGGAGGTCATCATCAGGGCCGTTCAGGCAACTGATCGCCTTATGAAAGATGATGGGCTCGACAGGAATCGACATGCCGGCCTCTTCGGCATGGTCGCGATAATTAAGGCCGATTGCGATGAATTTGCGCACCTGGGCGACGGGGACGCCATAACGAACCCCCTCCTCGACCAGCGGTAACTGTGCGACATCAAGCTTCGACAATTCAGCCAGCGCCGACGGCGCAAGCACCGTCGCATTGATGTCGGTGACATGTGCAGAGAGATCGCGCACGCGACCTGCAGCATCTATCACACCGGGGCGCTCCTGCCCCTGCGGCCCAAAACGACACAGCTTCATACCTACCTCGAATGTTGTCTATTTACTCAGGTAAAGCCACGAAATCGCGGGCGATATTCAGGCCCAGGAAGCCGGCGCGAAAGAGATCAGGCAGACCCGTTTGAACAAATTCATTCTATGGCATAAAATATATTTTTTGCAACACAATATATTTTTATTAAAGGAATTCTTCCATGCTTGAACGCTCCGCTCAAAGCCTCACCCAGGCCACCTATGAGCGTCTGCGCAAAGATGTCCTGTCCTGCGTTTTGCGCCCCGGAGACCGAGTCAACCTGAAGGCTTTGGCCGAGCGCTACCAGGCTAGTGCCGGAGCAGTGAGGGAAGCCCTGTCACGGCTGGTCGCCGAAGACCTGGTGTTGGCAGAGCCACAAAAAGGCTTTCGCGTTTGTGCCGTTTCGCTGGCCGATCTGAATGACCTCACATTGGCCCGCATTGAGATAGAAACGAGCTGCCTGCGCCATTCTCTGGAACACGGCAATCTTGCGTGGGAGGCGACATTGGTCTCGGCCCATCACCGCCTTTCACGGCTTGAAGAGCCACACGATGGCGATCACGCTGATGCTGATGCTTGGACGTCAGCGCATGCGGCGTTTCATGAGGCCCTGGTTGGTGCTTGCCCGAACACCTGGCTCTTGCGAATTCGCTCGATGTTGTTCGAGCAGACGGCGCGCTACCGCGCAATGTCAATCGCCATGGCTGCCGAACAAAGGGATATCGGTCATGAACACCAAGCGCTATTCGAGGCGGCTCTGGCCAAAGATGCCTCCAAGGCCAGCGAACTGCTGAAGCAACACATCCAGACCACCTCTGCCCTACTGATTGAAGGCCTGCGCGTCACTCCCGAAGTGACGGGGCGTTCGACTCAGTCAAATTGACTGGATGGCGATGAAAATCGAGCGATAGCAAACAGTCTTAGTGCCGCTTGCGCCCCACACTCTCCTCTCCAACCCAAGAGGAAATCGGTATGCATAAATCATTGTTAGCCGCAGGCGTTCTAGCGCTGTCGCTGATCGCAACTGGCGCACACGCTCAAACGTTCGCAGTACAAAGCACCAGCATCCTGGATGGGCATTTTCAACAACGCCAATTCGCCAACGTATTCGGCTGCAGCGGCAAGAATCTCTCCCCGCAATTGTCCTGGAGCGGTGCCCCGCAAGGCACCAAAAGCTTTGTCGTGACGATGTACGATCCCGACGCGCCAACCGGGTCAGGCTGGTGGCATTGGGTGTTGGCGAACGTACCTGCAACGGTCAGTGAATTGAAGGAAGGCGCGGGTAGCGCAGGCGGAAAATTGCCCGACGGTACGCTGCAGGTTCGCGGTGACAGTGGTATGCCAGGCTATCTCGGCACCTGCCCTCCAGCAGGGCAGACGCACAATTACGTGATCACCGTATACGCTATGAACGTCGATAAGGTGACATTACCGCCGACCGTCACACCCGCAATGCTGGGTTTCATGCTGCCCGGCAGTTCGCTTGGCAAAGCCACGCTCACGGCACAAGGCGGCCGCTGATGTCACCGACAAACGCTTACGATGCGCTGCGCATCACTCATCGGCCTGGCGTCGGTACGGCAGGCATCGTACTTCAGCAGGAAAACCTGGAGTTCAAGCGTTTGTATATTGAGAACCCCCTCTTGATCTACGTGGAGCGGGGTTCTAAAAGCGTGCGGTGGGCGGGTGGCGAGTACGTCATCCAGCCAGGCGAAGCGATTGCGGTGGCGGGTGGCCAATCCCTGGATATCACCAACAGGTTGGCGCAGGACGGCAGCTACCGAGCCCACTGGCTGGTGTGGGACGAGACGTTGATCGAAGCCACCGCCGAAGCACATGCGCATTTGGCGGTCATTCAATACGCCCAGCCCATTACCCGCGATACGGTGCATTTTGCCGCAGCGTTTCAACGTGCGATTGAGGCAATAGAAGACAGCACACTGCCAAGCCTGATCGCCCGGCACCGACTACAAGAATTGTTGGCGTGGATTGGCGTGAATGGCGGACGACTCGAACAGTCCCGGCTGCCGACAATGGCGATTAAAGTAAGGCGGCTCATCGCCAGCGACCTGGCTAACGACTGGAGCGCTCACGCCGTTGCGTCTGCGTTTGCACTCAGCGAGGCCACGCTGCGGCGCAGACTGGCGGAAGAAGGCACCACCTTCAGCAGCTTATTGATCGATGCACGCATGACCTTCGCCCTGCAGCTGCTGCAATCTTCCGCCCAGACGGTCATGCAAATAGCGCTGTGCGTGGGCTATCAGACGCCCTCGCAATTTGCTGTGCGCTTCCGTGACCGGTTCGGGTTTGCACCCACGGCGGTTCGGGGTCATCGGCGCTAATCAAGCAGAAAAACACTCCGGCCCCTTACGACTTTTGGGTACAGCCCCTTTATCACAATGGCCATCCACTGCGCCCACAGACGTTCCATCATTTGCGCCTCGATCGGCGCTGAATCCGCGCGCCACGCCAAGCTCAGGATGCCATTGGCCGCTGCCCACAACGAGGTGGTTGCAAGGTGGGCGTCCACGCCTGGGTCAATCGAACCATCCGCAATACCATCGGTAATAGCTGCCTCCATTTTGCCGTTCTGGTGCCTGACCAGTTCGCTCACCCGCAAGAGCGCTTCAGGATCATTCGGCGGATCCGCCAGCAAGCGAAACGCCGTCGGACGCTCCATAGCGAAACGGAAGTAACCGTTGGCGGCGACTTGCAGACGCTCCAGAGGCGTACCTGGGGTTCGATAGGCCGCGTCCATGTACGCCCTGTTTTCTTCAAAGGCTTTTTCTGCGACAGCCATCAATAACGCCGAACGCCCGCCAACTCGGTTGTAAATGGTTTGGACGGCAACATCGGCGCGTTCGGCGACGATCTCAAGCGTCAACGCCGTCGCGCCGCTCTCAAGAATCAAGCTTTCGGCATGCTCGATGATCGCCGTCCGCGTGGCCTGGGCCTTGCGTTGGGTACGCGTGGGGGATGTGATTTTAGTCATGGTGACAGTCTACATGAAGGATAAATATTGTAAGCACATCCAATATTGGAATAGCATCAAAAAAAACAACAAGGAATACCGCCATGTCTCAACGTCTGGATGTTTCATTTGCGTCCGCGAATGCGTGTTGCGCGGCGTGGCTGTATTTGCCCGACGCCATGTCGGCGCCGCCGGTGATCGTTATGGCGCACGGCCTGGGCGGCGTTCGGGAGATGCGCCTGGATGCCTTCGCGCAACGATTCTGCGAAGCGGGCTATGCCTGCCTGGTCTTCGACTACCGCAACTTCGGCGCAAGCGAAGGCGAGCATCGGCAATTGCTCGACATCCCGAGCCAGCAGCAGGACTGGCGATCAGCGGTCGCCTATGCCCGTAGCCACCCGGCGTTGAATCCGCAAAAAGTCATCCTGTGGGGGTCGTCTTTCAGCGGTGGGCATGTATTGCATACCGCAGCGGCTGACAACGCCATTGCAGCCGTCATCGCGCAGTGCCCGTTCACCGACGGCCTTGCTTCGCTGAGGCAGGTGGACATCCTGACCTCGTTAAAACTGACCGCCTTAGGCATTGCGGACATGGCAAGCGCGGCTTTTGGGCTGGCACCGGTGCGCGTGAAAATTGCTGGCCCCAAGGGCTCCGCTGCACTGATGACGGCACCCGATGCCGAGCCCGGATACCTCAAACTGGTTCCAACTGATTACCCCTTCAAGAATTACGTGTCCGCGCGCTTTGCCTTGAAGATTGGTTTCTACCGACCGGGCAAGAAAGCCTCGACCCTTCGCTGCCCCATCTTGTTCTGCGTGTGCGATGCCGACAGCGTCGCACCCGCCGCGCCGACGCTCCGTTATGCAACAAAAGCCAGGGATGCCGAGATTCATCGATATCAAGCTGGGCATTTCGGCATTTATGTGGGAGACGCCTTCGAGCAAGTGGTTGAGCAGCAAATCTCATTTCTGAAGCGGCGCGTCTGACGTCGCTTTCACTCGCCTGCCCCTGAACCTTCATCGCCGCATTCAAAGAAAGGTACGACCATGAACCCTAAACCCAGCGTATTCGTGACAGGTGCCGCCAAGGGCATTGGCGCACAAACCGCTTTGATGTTCGCCAAGCATGGCTACCGAGTAGGCGCGACGGATGCCAATGAACATGACCTGCAAGCATTGAAGGCACTACTTGGCCCCGGGCATTTCTATCGCCGGCTGGACGTCACTCAGGCCGACGATTTTGCCGCCGTACTCCACGATTTTGCGACTGAAAATAAGGGTGTCATTGATGTGTTGGTCAATAACGCTGGGATCGCCTTTATAGATGATTTCGAAAAAGTGCCACTCGCAAAACACCTCGCCGTCACCGAAGTCAACGTCAAAGGCGTGCAAATAGGCGCCTATCACGCGCTGCCCTACCTGAAGAAAAGCTCGCGTCCCTGCTTGATCAATATGTGCTCGCTCAGCTCGGAATACGGCGTGCCCAGCGAAGCCTCCTATTCAGCGAGCAAGTTTTGGGTAAAAGGCTTCACCGAAGCGCTCAATATTGAATGGGAACGGCACGGCATTTATGTCTGCGACATCATGCCCAATTTCGTCGCAACCCCGATGATGCAAGAGGCCCATGGAAAAATCGTCGACTCGATTGGCATTCGGCTCACCGCCGAGGATGTCAGCCAGACGCTATGGCGAGCGGTGCAGAACCGGCGACGTGTGCATTGGGAAGTCGACACCTGGCGCCCTCGCCTGCTGCGCGCGATGAATAAGCTGCTGCCTGCCACCGTGCGGCGGGCCGCAATGAAACACCTGAGCGGCTATTGATTCCGACCGATTGGTGCACACGCTCTACAAAATGCTCTTTCAGCGGCGGGCAAGATCAGCGCATCAACTATATTCAGACTGGGTTGTAAGCCGACTAACATCCAGAGTTATTGGTGATCCAGCATCTGCTCATGCTGCTCCAATAACTGGAGCGCGACGGCCGGCTGATTGGCCGTATCGTTATCAAGCCTTTCGCCAGCCCGGTCGGCCTATTTAGTCCAGAATTTGATGACCCGCCTCGTTGAGCACGGCAAGCCCCTGCGCGAATAGGTCGGCTTTGAGCAGCAGGAAGTCGCCATCAAACGTCGACACGACAAATACACCGAAACCGGCTTCGGTGAGAGGACGCACGACTGACAGCACAATACCGGTCTCATCAAACGCGAAGGGGCCGACAAACTGCATGCAATTCCAGTCGCGGTCAATTTTGACGCCCTCGGGCACGCGGCTCTGATGGCAGACGATGGACAGTTCATCGGCGGAGCGCGCGATGTTGACGAACCCGTCACCGTCGGCCCAGGCAGGGATCGGGTCTTTGCTGTCCAGCCGGGAAATCGAGTAAAGCTCGGGCAGGACTTTCAGACGAATGCTTTTGACCAGTTTCATAAAATCTCCAGATAGATAAGGTTTAGTGCTGATTCGGGCGACGCTGCAGCGTGGTCGCCGCCAAGGTTTTCAGGGACCCACCGGCAACCAGGTTTCAGCCAGGCGAACCCAATACGTCGCTCCAATCGGTAAAATAGTGTCGTTGAAATCAAAACTCGCATTGTGCAGAACACACGGCCCCGGACCGTGGCCGATACCGCGATGCGTACCCTCGCCGTTGCCGATGAACACATAACAACCGGGCGTATGTTCGAGCATGTGGGCGAAGTCTTCGGCGGCCATCGTCGGCTTGCCGTCGGTAATGACATGCCCTTCACCGACCAGTTTGCGTAATACCTCGATGCACACCTGTGTCTCACCAGGGTGATTGATCAGTGGCGGGTAATCCGACTTCAACACGCTTTCCACACGGCAGCCGAACGCCTGCCCGACACTGTCGGCGATCTCCCGCATGCGCCTCTCGATCAAGTGCATGGCCTCGCGGGAAAAAGCTCTGAACGTACCGCCCAGCCAGGCTTCATCGGGAACCACGGTGAGGCTTTCCTGGCTCCCCGCCTGCAAGTGCGTCACTGAAATAACCGCAGGATCCTGGGTATCCAGATTGCGCGTAATGATGCTCTGCAAAGCCTGCGCAATGTGCATTAACGGCTGCAGAGGGTCAATGCACTGATGTGGCAACGCAGCGTGACCGCCTTTGCCGATCACCTTCATACGAAACTCAGTGTCAGACGCCATCATCGCGCCCGCATGCACCGCAAACTGTCCGGCCGCCAGCCCGGGCCAGTTATGCATTCCGAATACCGCCTGCATGGGGAACCGTTCGAAAAGGCCGTCTTCGATCATGCGCCTGGCCCCGGCGTCACTTTCCTCGGCAGGCTGAAAAATGAAATACAGCGTGCCGTCCAGTTGGCGGGTGCGTGCAAGTTCGTATGCCGCCGCCAACAACATTGCGCAATGCCCATCATGGCCGCAGGCGTGCATTTTTCCGGGGTGGGCGGAAGCATGCTCGAATCGGTTGAGTTCCTGCACCGGCAGCGCGTCCATGTCCGCGCGCAAACCGATAGTCTTGGGGCTCGTGCCGCAGCGCAAAATACCCACCACGCCCGTACCCGCAAGCCCGCGGTGCACAGTCAGCCCCCACGACTCAAGCGCACGGGCGATGAGGTCGGCAGTCCTGTGCTCCTCGAAGGCCAACTCCGGGTGCCGATGAATATCACGCCTCAGGGCGTAAATCGCTTCAGGTACGTTGATCCAGTGTGTGTTGCTCATGGCGCCACTCCGGTCGCTGGATCAGCGATCACTTGAGGTCCAACGCCAGAAACTGGCGCAGCCGGTCGCTTTGCGGGTTATCGAACACCTGCTCGGGCTTGCCCTGTTCTTCAATCTTGCCGCCATGCAGAAACACCACCTGGGTGGAGGCGTGTCGGGCAAAGCCCATTTCGTGGGTGACGACAATCATCGTGCGGCCCTCCTGCGCCAGCTCCTGCATGATTTTAAGCACTTCGCCCACCAGTTCGGGGTCGAGGGCAGAGGTCGGCTCGTCGAACAACATGACCTCCGGCTCTACGGCCAGGGCACGCGCGATCGCAACACGTTGCTGTTGTCCGCCGGAAAGATGGGCCGGGTAACTGTCGTGGAAACGCGCACCCAGTCCGACTTTCTCCAGATACCCGATCGCGCGGGCTCGTGCCTCTTCCTTGCTGACGTTGAGTGCGTGCACGGGCGCCATGCTGACGTTTTCCAGCACCGTCATATGCGCCCAAAGGTTAAAGTGTTGAAACACCATTGCCAGCCGTGTGCGCAGCGCCTGCAGTGCACGGCGCTCCGGGCGCAAGGGCTTGCCTGCACCCAGGTCGATCGTCAGATTGTCCAGGCTGACACGGCCGCAGTCCGGCTGTTCGAGAAAATTGATACAGCGCAAAAAGGTACTTTTACCCGAGCCGCTGGAGCCGATGATGCTGATCACTTCGCCGCGCTTGGCGCTCAAGGAAACCCCGTGCAGGACTTTATGATTGCCATAGGATTTGTGGATGTTTTCAACGGTGAGGGCATTCATACCAGGCGGCCTTCTTTTATCGTAGGGACGGGGTGCTCAGGGGTGTTTTTCGCCACGCGAGGCTTCAGATGCCTTAGCCAACGTTTTTCGGCGCGATTGAAGCCGGCGATGATGCAGAAGGAAATCATCAGATAGAGCAAGGACGCCAGACCGTAGGTGCTGAACGTCGCATAGGTTTCAGCGTTGACGTCGCGAGCCACTTTGAGGATGTCCGGCACGGTGGCGGTGAACGCAAGCGTGGTGCCGTGGAGCATGAAGATTACTTCGTTACTGTAGGCGGGCAGCGCTCGACGCAGTGCGCTGGGCAGTATCACCTTGAGATTGAGTACCGTCGCACTCAAGCCAAACGCCCTGCCCGCCTCCACTTCTCCGCGATTGCTGGCACGAATCGAACCGACCAGGATCTCGGTCATATAGGCGCACTCGTTGAGTACGAAAGCAAACAGCGTGCAGCAATAAGCATCGCGGAAAAAGCTATTGAGCAACGCCGTGTTTTGGATGAACGAGAGGCTGTACAAGCCGCTGTAGATAATCAGTAACTGCACGTAGAGCGGCGTCGTGCGGAAGGTGTAGGTGTACAGCAAGATTACGGCGCTCAGTGAGCGCGAAGAAGATACGCGCCCCAGTGCCAGTGGAATCGACAGCACAAAGCCGCCCAGCGTCGCGACGATCAACAGCAACAGCGTGACGACTACCCCGCTCCACTGCTGCCCATCGGTCCAAAGAAAGCTCTGCCAATAGGTCTGCAAGAGATCGATCATAGCTCTGCCTCGCGTACCCAGGCGGCCGAACGGTGCTTGAGCCAATACAACAGCAGGCTGGAAAACCCCGACAGACAAAAATAAACCGCGCCGGCCAGCACCATGAACATCAGGGTGTTGTGTGTGCTGCGACCGGCCTCCTGCGCCGCCATGACCAGATCGCTGAGCCCGATGATCGACACCAGCGCAGTGGCCTTGACGAGTACCTGCCAGTTGTTACTGATGCCAGGCAAGGCAAATCGGATCAACTGCGGCAGCACGACCTTCTGGAACGTTTTGCGGGCTGAGAGACCATAGGCTCTGGCGGCTTCCGCTTGCCCCGGATCGATAGCCAGAAACGCGCCGCGAAACGTTTCGGCGAAGTAGGCCCCGTAGATAAAACCCAACGTCATGACGCCCGCCACGAAGGGGTCAATTTCAAATCGACCAAGCGAGAGCTTATCGGTGAGCTGATTCACGCCGATCTGGATGGTGTAGAAGATCAGCAGCATCAATGCCAGGTCCGGAATGCCTCGGATCAATGTGGTGTAGCACTGCGCAGGCAGCGTCAGCCAGAGCGTTCCCGACAGCTTGGCCAACGCGGTGATCAGCCCCAGAAACAAGGCCAGCAACAGCGCCACCAACGCCAGTTCGACCGTGCTCAAGGCACCTTTGGCAATCAAGGGTAAATATTCAAGCCATTGCATGGCGCATCACTCGCAATAGGTGGACGTACAGAAGCCGCGCGGTACCGGTCATGACTGCGACACGCGGTCATGACCGGGACAAAACTCGCCGTCAGCCGCCGTAGATGTCGAAGTCGAAGTACTTGGCGGCGATCTTCTGATACGTGCCGTCAGCCAGCATTGCGGCGATGGCATCGTCGATGCGCTGCTTGAGTGCCTGATCTTCTTTGCGAACGCCTATCGCAGTGCCGCTGCCCAACACTTTGTCGTCGACAATGATCGGGCCGGCAAACGCGTAGCCTTTACCCTGGTCGGTGCGCAAAAAGGCATAGGTTGCCTGCACTTCATCCTGCAAGGAGGCATCGATACGCCCATTCAGCAGGTCGGCGTACACCTGGTCCTGGCTCGCATAGGCCTGCAATTTGATGCCTGGCACTTTCCAGTAGGTACGGGCATAAGACTCTTGAATGGTGCCTTGCTGATAACCCACGGTCTTGCCCTTGAGCCCCGCCGCTGTCGGCGTGATACCAGAGCCATCGCGCGCCACCAATCGTGTCGACGGGTTAGAGAGTTTGCTGCTGAAGTCGATCTGCTTCAGGCGTTGCTCGGTAATGGACAAGCTCGACAGTACCCCGTCGAACTTGCGTGCGAGCAAGCCCGGGATCAGTCCGTCAAAGCTGCTTTGAACATACTCACACTTGACCGCCATGCGCTTGCAGATTTCGTCGCCCAGGTCGATATCAAATCCGATCATTTTGCCCTGCGGGTCGCGGTACTCCAGTGGTGGATACGTCGGGTCGACGCCCATGCGCAGTACATCCGCAGCCTTTGCCCAAGTGGAACTCAGAAGCAATACTACGCAAGCTACAACGAGATTCTTGTTCATGATTATTCTCTATGTGGTAGTTGGCAGATTTCAGGGATTAGCGATGTCATTGTTATTGTCCAACGCCGGTGGTGCACAGGCCGGCGCTGGGTGGAGCACTTAGAACAGGCTGAGCAGGTCCGGGCAGGCGTTGACCAGCTCACGACTGCGGATCAACTCGGCCACGCTGGCCATGTCCGGCGCGATCGGTCGGTCTACATTCATCGCCGGCACGCTGGCGCGAATGCACTCGACGGCTGGCGCCAGGCGTGCGCTGTACAACTTGCCGCCGCGCAGGTCCAGACCCTGGGCCGCACACAGCGCCTCGATAGAGAGAATCCCGCGTAACGTGCACGTCATTTCCAGCAAACGGCGCGCGCCATGGGTGGCCATCGAGACATGGTCCTCCTGGTTACCCGCCGTAGGGATGGTGTCGATGGAGGCCGGGGTGGCGCGCTGTTTGTTTTCCGATGCCATGGCCGCGGCCGAGATGTGCGCCGTCATGTAGCCCGAGTGCAAGCCGGCATCGACCGTCAACATTGGCGGCAGCCCGGAGAAGCCTGGGTCCAGCAGCAGGTTGCAACGACGTTCGGACAGGTTGCCGATCTCGGTAATAGCGATCGCCAACATGTCAGCCGCAAAGGCGACCGGCTCAGCATGGAAATTACCGCCGGAGATAACTTCACCGGTTTCCACGAAAATCAGCGGGTTGTCAGAGGCAGCGTTGCTCTCGATCTCCAACGTGACACTGGCGTTGCGAATCAGGTCCAGGCACGCCCCCAGCACTTGGGGTTGGCAGCGAATGCTGTAGGGGTCCTGAACCTTGCCGGACGCTTGGGAAATGGCACGCATCGGGCTGTCATCCAACAGCCGCTTGAACGCAGCGCCTACGGCGATCTGGCCCGGATGACCACGCAGTGCCTGGATACGCGGGTCGAACGGACTGGCAATACCCGCCAGCGCCTCGGTGGTCATGCTACCGATTGCAATGGCCGCCATGAAGGCGTTTTCCAGGGCAAACAGGCCGGTCAGCGCGAGGGCCGTCGATACCTGAGTGCCGTTCATCAAGGCCAGGCCTTCCTTCGGGGCCAGCACGATCGGCGTGAGGCCAGCGCGTGCCAGGGCTTCAGAACCGTCGAGCAACTCGCCCTCGTGCCAGGCCTGACCCATGCCGATCATCACGGCGGTCATGTGCGCCAACGGCGCCAGATCGCCACTGGCCCCCACCGAACCCTGGGCGGGGATAAACGGGATGACACCGCGCTCGCGCATTTCTTCCAGCAGTGCCACGGTGCCGTATTGCGCCCCCGAGGCACCTCGTCCAAGGCTGGCAACTTTCAAGGCCATGACCAGACGTACCACATCGGCATCCAGCGCTGGGCCGTAGCCCGTCATATGCGACATCACCAGGTTTTTTTGCAGCTGGCAAAGGTCGGCATCGCTGATCCGCACATTGGCCAGTTTGCCGAACCCAGTGTTCAGGCCATACACCGCGCGCCCGCTATCGACCAACGTGTCGACCATCTTCGCCGCCGCCTCGATACCGGCACGGGCGCTGTCACAAAGCCGCGCCGGCGCACCGTTGTAAATGGCACGCCAGGTGGCGATACGGGTTTCGCCTGGGACAATTTTCTGTACTGTGCTCATGGTTTTTCTCGCTGTTCGTAAATGAGTGGAAACAGACCAGACGGGTCAGGCGCCGCGTCTGGATCGGTCGAATTGGTTGATCGAATGGCGCATACCCGCCATTTGCGGATCGGTCAGGCAATCGTTATAGGCGCCCTCCAGATACGGCCGCAGCGTTTCGCTGGCGCTTTGGCCGCCCTGAATCCGCCCTTGCAAAGTGGGCATGCAGTCCATCAGCTCAAGCATTAACGCCTCTTCATCGATACGCGTGATCCTGCCGTGATCCACCAGCTTGCGACCGCCGACGTACACATCGCGCACAGCGTTGCCCTGTTCGCAAAAGACCAGTTGCGTCAAGGCATCATTGAGCGGCGTAAAGGCGCTGGTCTTGAGGTCGAGCAAACAGAAATCGGCTTGCTTACCCACCTCGATCGACCCCGTCTGCGTACCGCGCCCGATGGCGTTGGCGCCACCGAGCGTGGCCATGTTGAACGCCTGCAGTGCATCAACCGGGCAGGCCGCGTCCTGATCGAGCAGTGCGTTGGAAAGCGCTGCCAGGCGCATGGCGTCAAACATCGAGTTCAGGTCATTGCCGTTATTGTTGTCGGTGCCCAGACCGACATTCACCTGACGGCGTAACATTTCGGCGATCGGCGCCACACCGCTGCCCAACTTCAGGTTACAGGCGGGATTGTGCACCACGCTGGCGCCGCGCTCGGCGATCAGGTCGAGTTCAGCCGCTGACAACCAAACGCCATGCGCGAGCACGCTACGAGGTGTCAACAGCCCCAGGTCGTCCATGTACACGGTCATTGGCTTGCCATAGAACTTCGCCGCCGTGAGCGCCTGAATGCGGGTTTCCAGGAGATGGATCAGCACCGGGCGGTCGTATTGCTCGGCCAGTGCCCAGGTTTTCTGCAGAAAATCGGCACTGCAGCGTTGCGGGCCGGACGGTGAGAATACAAAGCGCACCCGGCCGCTCCAGCTGCGCGCCAGTTCCTGCCAATGCTCCAGCATCCGATCCGCAGCCTGGGCCGAGACACTGCCTTTAAGTGGGTCGGGCAACCGCTCGGCCAGGTAGGGAATGCCCTCCTGAAATGGTTTGTCGGACCACGCCACACTGACGTCGGCGCGAATGCCGAGGTCTGAATAGGCTTGAAATGCCGCATGCACCACTTCCGGTTCCAGCAGGCCACCGAAGTGAATGTCATCGACCACCGTGGTGATGCCATTGCGCAGCATCTCGATACCGTTGAGCAAGGTGCGCAGGTACACCTCGCGCGCGGTCCAGCCACGTCGATAGGAAGGTGGGTTGTACAGGCCCATCCAGATCTCCAGGGGGATCCCGGAGAAACGCCCTTTATCGAAACGATCATGAGAATGATGGTGAGCGTTGATCAGTCCTGGTATCAGCAATTTGCCCCGACCATCGGTACGCTCTTCGAGATTGACCGTCGACAGATCGATTCGCGGTGCCAGGCCGACAAAGCGATCACCGTCGATCAACACATCCATCACCTGGGCGGTCGAACCGCCCATGCCGACTACGCGAACCTGCTCGATCAAATGAAGAAGGGCCATGACGATGTCCTTTACGCGCGGTGCTGAGTGGCGTGAGGGGACCACCAGAGCGGTATTTGAATCGCGTTGTCGGTCAACGGACCCTCGCCTCTGGACACGGTCTTGGCCATGGGGTAACCGGCTTGCGCATGGCGTACCACACCAATCCCTGCGTCAGTGGTCAGGCAGGCATCCAGGCGCAGATCGGCCTCCTCCGAACCGTCGGCGATCATCGTGACACCGGTGTGCGCCGAGATGCCCATGGTGCCGTTGGACTGAATCGCCACCAGGTCCGCCATCGCCGACACATTCAGCAGCGCATTCAGGTAAGGCCAGTCGGAAATCGCGTCCGAGCCGTCCAGCATGTTTTCGGTTTCAAAGGCTGGGTTGGCGATTGAGCCGGTATCCAGGTTGTCGCGGGAAAAAGCCACCGGCCCTGCCAGCTCGCCCGAACGTACCAATGCGTTGACCGCAAGGCCGAATGCGCGGCGCTGGCCAAAACCGAGGAAACAGATGCGCGCAGGCAACCCCTCTATCGGCAACCGATACCGCGCGGTGCTGATCCAGCGCGTGACCAGGCTGTCATCCTTGAACATCTCCAGGGCCAGGTCATCCAGACGCTGCTGGTCGGCGATTTCGCCGGACACGCAGGTCCAGCGGAACGGCCCACGCCCCAGGAAAAACAGCGGCCGCACGTACTCGGCGATACAGCCTGGATAGGCGAAGGCTTCTTCCTTGGACATCCCCGCATCCACCGCCTCCTTGCGCACGAAGGTGCCGTATTCGAACACGATCGAGCCGTTTGTTTGCAAGCGTGTCATCGCGCGCACGATACGGATCATCGACTGGCGCGACGTCGCCATGTAGGCCTCGCGGTCGGTCTCCAGCAATGCTGCGGCTTGCTCCAGCGTTAGCCCGGAAGGAATCAGCGCGAACGGGTCATGGCACGGGCACATTTCGGTGACAATGTCGGGCTTCCAGCCACAGTCGAGCGCCTGCTCCAGCGCGTCGACCATATTGCCCAGCACCACGATGGAGAGTGCCCGCCCTTCCCGCTTGGCGCTCTCGGCCATGTCGATGGCGTCCTGCAAGGACGCCGCCTGAACGTCGGCATAACCGCTGGCCAGACGCTCCACAATGCTTTGCTGGCGGACTTCCACGGTCACACTCACGCCGCCGTGCATGGTCATGGCCAAGGGCTGCGAACGCCCCATGCCACCCAGCCCAGCGGTGAAGAAAATACGCCCCTTCAATGCCCCGTCAAAATGTCGATCGGCTACCAGCGCCAGTGTTTCAAAGGTGCCTTCAATCACGCCCTGGCTGCCAATGTACTGCCACGGCCCGGCGGTGTAAGAGGCAAACGCCGTCAGGTTTTGTGCGCTCAGGTCGTAAAACTTCGGCCAGTCGGCCTTGATGACGTTGCTGTTGGCCATGACCACTCGCGGCGCCAGTCGATGGGTCTTGAATACGGCCACCGGCATGCCCGACTGAATGGCCAGGGTTTCATCGTTCTCCAGGTTTTTCAGCGACTCGACGATCGCGTCATAGCTTTCCCAGTTGCGTGCAGCCTTGCCGATACCGCCGTAGACAGTCAGACGCGAGGCGTCCTCAGCATTTTCAAGGTTGTTTTCGAGCATGCGCAGAATGGTTTCCTGCTTCCATCCTTTGCACCGCAGGGTACTGCCACGCGCAGCCATGATTTGTTTGGCTTTTTGCTGAGTCATGTAAGGCCACTCTCGCTGAGGTAAATGCGAAAGCCTGTTGGAGAGGCTTCCTTTGGTATGGCTCGAATTATTCAAATCCGCTGAGCGCAGAACCATGCAAAAAACAGCAAGTGAAGTTGTCATTCGCAGCATGGATGGCTCCGCACACCCTGCTGATACTCACTGCCTACGGATTGACCCGATGACGAGGCTGACAAATGAGTGATTTCGATCTGGTGGTGCGGGGACGTATCGTCGACAGTGAACAGACCTGCGAAAATGGCTGGCTTGCCATAAGTGATGGACGTATTGCTGCGCGCGGCACCGGTGAGCCGCCTGCCGCCAAAACCACGCGTGATGAACGCGGACACTGGATCTTACCCGGCGTCATCGACGGCCAGGTCCATTCGGGAAGCCAGGCCAATCAGGAAGGACTGGGTTGGGCCAGCCGTGCCGCTGCCGCAGGAGGCATCACCGTGATGGTGGACATGCCTTACGACGACCCGGAACCGGTAGCCTGCGCCGAGCAACTGCTGCGTAAAGCCCAGGAAGTCGAGGAAACCTGCCACGTTGATGTTGGCCTGTTTGCCACTGTCAATGAAACCCACGGCCTCGCGGCCATTCCGGGGCTGATCGAAGCCGGTGCCTGTGCGTTCAAGTTCTCGACCTTTGAAGCGGCGCCGGGCCGTTTTCCACGCATCGAGGAGGACCTGCTGGCGGAATTGTTCACCCTGATCAAGCCGTCGGGCCTGGTTTGTGGCGTCCACAACCAGATGCAGGAAATGACGCGTAAAAATATCAGCCGCCTTGTCGAAGCCGGCGATACCGGCTGGGATGCGTTCCTGCGCGCCCATCCACCGCTGGTGGAGGACCTGGCGACCGCGTTGATTTATGAAATCGGTGCGCAGACCGGCGCACGCGCCCATCCGGTTCACGTCTCAACCAGCCGTGGGTTTGAGTTGTGCGAAATGTATCGCCAAGCCGGACACCACGCGAGCATCGAGACGTGCATTCAGTACCTGATGCTCAACCATGAAGAACACACGCGACGCTTCGGCGCCAAAACCAAGCATTACCCACCGATCAGGCCCAAAGCCGAATCCGACAAGCTCTGGGCGCACATCGCCCAGGAGCGCTGCACTTTTGTGTCCTCCGATCACGTCAGTTGGGGGCTGGAGCGTAAAGGCAATCCCAACGTGTTTCGCAACGCGTCGGGTGGACCGGGACTGGAGACACTACTGCCAGCATTCTGGACCGGCGCCATGGCGCGCGGCCTGTCGCCATCGCTGGTGGTTCGACAGCTGAGTCGCAATCCGGCCAGGCATTTTTTGCTCGATAACCGTAAAGGCGACTTCGTACTCGGCCTGGACGCTGACTTCGTCGTGCTGGCCGACGAGCAGTATCGTTACGACCCCTCTACCAGCCTGAGCGCGGTGAAGTGGAGTTCATTTGAAGGCATGCCCTTTACAGGCCGGGTCAAGACGACTTACTGCCGTGGCCAGTGCGTGTTCGACCAGGGGCAGATTCTCAACAACGCCGGCTATGGCCAATTCCTGCGCCCGCGCGCACTGACGACAGGTACGTATTGACATGACCGAACCTCAATTGGAACTGAACATCGAACGTCTTTGGAACCGGGTCAATACACTGTCGAGCTTTACGCTGCCGGACGTGCAGTGGACCCGACGCGCTTTCTCCCCAGAGTTTGAGCAGGCCAGGCAGTGGCTTAAGGCGCAATTCGAGTCCGCGGGCCTGAGCGTGACGTTGGACGCCGGTGGCAATCTGATCGGCCAGCTTGACGGCAGTGAGGCTGATTTGAAGCCGCTGATCAGCGGCTCGCACTGTGACACGGTGGTCGGGGGCGGTCGGTTTGACGGCATTATCGGAGTATTGGCGGCGCTGGAAGTCGCCCACGCGTTGAAAGACGCCGGCCAACGCTTGCGCCACCCGTTCCAGGTGATCGATTTTCTCTCCGAGGAGCCGAGTGACTATGGCATTTCCTGCGTCGGCAGTCGCGCATTTGCTGGGCTTCTGACTGCCGAGATGCTCGCATCAAAAAACCGCGCGGGTGAAAGCCTGGCACAGGCGATGACCCGCATCGGAGGCGCCCCAGAACGCCTCGGCCAGGCACTGCGGGAACCCGGTAGCACTGCCGCGTTCGTTGAGCTGCACATTGAGCAGGGCCCGGTTCTGGAAAGTCGGGGGTTGCCCATTGGGTCGGTCACCAACATCGTGGGTATTCGCCGAGTCGGAATCACCGTGCATGGCTTGCCGGATCATGCGGGCACGACGCCCATGGATCTGCGGCGTGACGCCCTGGTCGGCGCGGCGGAGCTGATTCGCGAAGCGCGCAACATGGCCGCCGACATGAGCGGCAACCCACACTACGTGGTGGCGACCGTTGGCCGGTTGGATGTGAGCCCTAATGTGCCCAATGCCGTGCCCGGCAAAGTCGAAATGGTGCTGGAGGTGCGCAGCGACTCCAAACAAGTACTGCTCGAATTTCCCGAACACCTGCTGGAACGCTGTGCCGCCGTGCTGGCGGACCTTCGGCTGACTGTCGAATCGGTACCGTTGACCTATGCCGATCCTACGGACTGCTCGACGATTGTCATCGAGGCCGTCAGCGAAGTGGCTGAACAGTTAGGCTTGCCACACATGACCATGCCCAGCGGCGCCGGGCATGACGCAGTCTACGTTGGGGCCACCGGCCCCATGGGCATGGTGTTCGTGCCCTGCCTCAACGGGCGCAGCCACTGCCCCGAAGAATGGCTGGAGCCGAAGCAGTTGCTGGACGGCACTCGCGTTCTGGCGCAAACCCTGATTTATTTGGATGGCCAACTTCGCTGATCGAATGACTTGGTGTAAAACACATCAAAAGCTGAGCGCGCGACCCGGACCGGCCCGCGTGCTCTACTCCCCGCACCTGGAGCCTCCACTTTGAACACTGCCTCGGTCCCACCGTTACACGACATCGACTTGAAACACTGGCGGCTGTTCAAGGCCGTTGTCGAGTGCGGGGGGCTGTCGGCAGCTGAAGAAGCGACAGGAATGGGCATCTCGGCGATCAGCCGGCAATTGTCTGACCTGGAGAGTCGCTTCGGCAGTCAACTGTGCCATCGAGGTCGCAGCGGTTTCCAACTGACCGAAGAAGGACAAGTCGCCTACACCGCGGTGCTGCGCTTACTCGACTCGATCGATGAATTTCGCGACACACTGGCCAGTTCGAAAGCCGAGGTTAAAGGCGACCTGAGCCTGTGGCTGATCGATCACTGTACGTTCACGCCTAGCAACCCGATCGCCACCGCACTGAAGCACTTTCGTCGCAGTTATCCGTTGGTCAATCTCAGTATCGGGGTCGCTCCGCCGGATGCGGTGGAGCGCGCTGTCGCTGAAAAAAAAGCCGGCGTGGGTGTGACGATCTGCAAATCAGACCTGCCCGCCCTCAGCTATCAGGTGATCGGCTCCGAAGCGTCCGCCTTGTACTGCGGACGGGACCACGAAGCGTTCGGCAAAAGCGAGGCCGAGGCGCGCCGGATTGTTGAACAGACCGCGCACTACGTGCGTCGTGGCTACTTGGTGCAGGACACCGCACCGGCGAGCTTTCTGCAAAACGCAAGAACCCTCGCCCATCATGTAGAAGGAACGGTCCAGTTGCTGCTCAGCGGCGGTTTTGTCGGCATCGTGCCCGACCATATCGCCCAACCCTGGGTCGACAGCGGCGCCTTGTTCCGTCTGCCGTTGCAAGAGTTCATCGTGGAGCGACCGGTGTTCGCCGTCGTGCGGGAGCCGCAAGGGGGGAGCAGAACAGCCGGGCTGATGCTTGAAGCCATCGTTCGTTCTTTTCGGGAGGCCGCGGCCTGATCGTCATCTGCGCGACGAGCAGCGCAGAAACGCCAGGCAGCTGCGTTCCTTGCCGTGGCGTCAATCATGCGTCCAACCAAACTTGCTCGGCAAACATGAAGCCCATGAAGCCGCCGAGTGGATTGCTTCCATAGCCTTTGACGCGCTGATCGATGCCGTCGATGTTACTGATGAATACGGGAATACCGATTCCGCAATGATCATGCACCAGAGTCTGCATGTCCGCGTACATTTTGCCGCGTTTTGCGTCGTCGGTTTCACCACGGGAAAGCAGCAGCAGTTGGTCAAATTGATCGTTCTTCCAGGCGGATTCGTTCCAAGGCGCGCTCGACTGGAAGAACTGCGAAAACATCACGTCAGCACTGGGTCGTGGATTGATGTTGCCGAAACTTAACGGGTGCTTCATCCAGTGATTGGACCAATAGCCATCGCTCGGCAAGCGGCTGACGTCGAGCTTGAGCCCGGCGTGTTTCGCCGACTGTTGCAACAGCACCGCCATGTCCACCGAGCCGGTGGCGGCAGGCGATGCGATCAGCGGCATAGTGATGCTCTCCATGCCGGCCTTTTTCAGCAGGAACCTGGCTTTTTCCGGATCGTAGGCGGTCTGCGGCAAGTCAGCATTGTAGTAGCGCGCACCCGGGGAAATCGGGTGATCGTTACCGACCACAGCGAAGCCACGAAACACTGCAGACTTGATCTGCTCACGATCAAGCAAATATTTCATCGCCTGAGTAAACTCCGCGCTTTTACCCGGCATTTGATCCTGACGGATGATCAGGTCGGTGTAGTTGCCCGACGGCGCCGAAATCACCTGGTGCTTACCGCTGGCCTTAATGCGCACGGTTGAACGCGGATCGACTTCGTTGGTGATCTGCACATCGCCGGATAACAAGGCATTGATCCTTGAAGGTTCGTCGGCGATCCCGATGAATTCAATTTCATCGAGGTAAGGCAAACCCGGTTTCCAATAGCCGGGATTGCGCACGGCAACGGAACGCATACCAGGCTTGAACTCCTTGACCTTGAACGGGCCGGTACCTATCCCCAGGTTAAAGTCGGTAGTGCCTTCGGGAACGATCAGGAAATGCGAAACCGCCAGGATCGAAGGCAGCTCGGCATTGGGCCCGCTGAGACGGATCTGCACTTCGGTAGGGCTTGTCGCCTTGACCTCGCTGAACTGCTCCGCCAGAGGCAGGACCTTGGAGCCCGTGACGGGGTTCTTGTGGCGTAATAACGAAAACACCACGTCAGCGGCGGTCAGAGGCTTGCCGTTGTGAAACGTCACTTCTTTGCGCAAGGTGATCAACCAGAGCGTGGCATCGGTCGTATCGAAACGCTCGGCCAGCTCCAATTGCGGCACCATGTGGCTGTCGAAACGGGTCAGCCCGTTATAAAACATGAACTGCCGCGTATAGTCGGTAGACCCGGACCCTTTGGCTGGGTCCAGCGTATCGGCGGTGGAACTGTTCATGCCGGCGACCCGGATCCGCCCACCCGGCTTGCCTTTTGCGGGTCCCGCCGCTTCATCGGCGAGGAGCTTGCCGGCGGCACCGAATAAACTGCCGGTCCCTGCGACGGCGACACTGGCTACGCCCAACATTTGCAAGGCGCTTCGACGAGAAATACCACGACTGAGGCTTTCAAAGATGCGCAAGCTTTCCTGGCCGCTGGTTAGTGTGGAGTCTACTTTGATGTCAGTCATATCAGTTGTACCTGCCGAATAGAAGAAGGATGAAGTGCTCCGGTTTACCGGAACGTCTTGCAAACACCAACGACGGTGACGCCAACATCAAAGCAACGGCGTGGAACCGATTACAGCATCACGAGCCCCTCCTGAACCGATTGAAATTGCGGCGATCCTGGCACAAACCACCGTTTTCAGAATGGCCCTCAGCAGATTTTGCGGATCGCACCACGCATGGACGCACTTGCGTTTTTGGTGCACGTTTTCCGAGTGAGTCTCTGACGTGACTGAGTCGGCGTGAGGGGCTTGGACGCGACCTAGCGTACCAAGTCCTGAAACCGGTAGTAGGCGCCTACCAACGGCAGAAACCATGGGTTTCCAAAATGCCCGGGGATGGCTGGCCACGTGAAGTCTCGCCACGGATTAAGATCGGCACGCCCATCGAGCACCTCGGCCATGATCGCGCCCATGTAGGTCGACATATGAGTACCGTGGCCGCTGTAACCCATGGAGTAGAACAGTCCGTCGTGCTCACCGGCCCGAGGCAGGCGATCGCGTGTCATATCGACCATGCCGCCCCAACAGTAATCGATGCGCGTAGCACTTAGCTCTGGGAAGACGTCAATCAGCGATTTCTGCAGGATAACGCCACTTTTCATGTCGGAAGCGGGGTTTGACGTTGCGAATCGCGCGCGCCCACCAAACAACAAACGATTGTCGGGAGTGACCCGAAAGTAGTTAACGAAATTTTTCGTATCGGTGATCATGCGCCGGTGTGGCATCAGGCGGCCAAGCAGCTCATCGGACAATGGCTCTGTGACGATGATAAAAGCACCAACGGGCACGATGCGCCGGCGAAACCACGCCAGCGGCCCTATCGCAGACGTCCCGGTCGCCAACAGTACCTGCTTGGCACGCACTTCGCCGCGTGGCGTTTTGACCTGGTGCACAGTTCCGGTCTGACGCGTGAGGCCAAGAACAGGGGCGTTTTCATAAATTCGCACACCCCGCCGAGCGGCAGCCTCCGCGAGGCCCTGACCATATCGACCAACGTGCATGCCAGCGCTTTTAGCGAAGACCAGACCTCCGAAATAACGGTCGGAACCGATTTCGCCGCTCAATTGCTCGCGGGTCAGCATGTACGTGTCGGGATCGCATTCCTTTTCCATGAGTGCATGCGACCGGGCCAGCTTGTCGAAGTGCTCAGGTTTCGCCGCAAGCTTGAGCTTGCCGACCCGTTTGAAATCGCAGTCGATGCCCTCTTGCGCAATCAGCGACTCCACTTTGCTGACCCCTGCGTCAAAAGCGCGATACAACAGGTTGGCGCGCTCGCGTCCGATAGCGGTGGACAAGGCATAGTAATCCTGGGCAAAGCCGTTGTTACACATCCCCCCATTGCGGCCGGAGGCGGCATTGCCAACCAGACCGGCCTCGAAGACGGCCACATTAGCGCCCTTTTTGGCCAGTGCAATGGCGGCAGACAAACCGGTAAACCCGGCGCCGACGATCGCAACATCGACCTCGCCACTGGGTGAATCACGTTCACCGGCGGCAAATTCAGGGGCGGTATCCAGCCAATAGGGCATCAGTTTCATAAGGGGCATTCCATCATCTGAGGTGAGCCATCGATTCGCGCGTACAAAGCTTTGAGTAAGTGCCCGCGTCAGCCAATCGACTGGTTGGAGAGGGCAAATAAACGCGCGTCAGTCCCAGTGGGACAAGCAGGGGATTGCGTCGCGCGCACCATCGGCGTCGCATGACCAACACAGGGCAGGCCCTGGTCGGCCAACCATTGCGACAAGCCACTGTCTTCAGTGACGTCGATACGAACGAAACGGCCTCGATGAGCGTCAGCGAGTGCGGTAATAACAGCTCTGGCAGACGCCTCCGCGCCGGTGCCACCGGCAATCACCGGACCAATGACCACGCCACGGCCGAACTCGCGTGAACAGCCGTAAGCTGACACCCCCGCGCCGTGATCGACGACCAGGATGCTTCCCACCTCGAACAAGGCACTCAGCAATGCGCTGCGATCACGGCCTGTCGCTGCTAGATCCAGTTGTCGCACCGCGTGTTCATCACCCACCAGCATGGCGCGTATGTGCGTTGAATAAGGGACGAAGTGATGCGCGAGCTCCAGCACCGCCTGGTGCTGGTTGACCTGCCCATGAGCGATGAAGCCGAGCCGAGTGTAAAGTGCCAGGCCCTCGTGGGTGGAGTTGAGGATCAGCGTTCGCCCACCTGTCTCCTGCAACAGTCGATCCATCAGGGCTCGCCCGATACCCTGGCCCTGGATGGCTGGGGACACAATAATCATGCCCATCGAGGCATGGGTCTCACCTTGCAGCCACCATAATGCTGTTGCCACTAACCGCCCTTCCATTTCCACTGCGAGACCCGCGCCAAGATCGAAAGCGAAGCGCCAATCCGCCTCCCGGTACGGCCACCCCAACGCGGATGAGAGGCCGACCGCACAGGGTAGATGGTCCTCACGTAGAGGCATCAGGCGTGGCGTCGCAGGCTGAGACCGGGCCGCCGGCTCGGTATTCTGGTCGGAGTGCTTCAACATAACGAAGGTACCTATGATCAAACAGTAGCAATGGAGGGCAGGTGTTCAGAAATCCGCTACCTTGCCCCAGACCGACGATTTAAACCGGTCAGGGTGGTATGGCCGCGGATCCACGATAGGGGCGGCGCCGCTGACAATATCGGCAATCAAATGGCCTGCACCGGGGCCGATACCGAAGCCGTGCCCACTGAACCCGGCGGCCAGTACCAGACCTGGAAGGCTTCCCAGCTCGCCTATCCCAGGAACGCCGTCAGGCGTACTGTCCACATAACCCGCCCAGGCTGCCGTGACCGAAGAATCTTTCAGTACCGGGACCAGCTCAACCGCGCGTTTGTAGGTCAGTTCAACAACTGAGGCGTCCACACTCGGATCGAGAACTCGCATCCTTTCCATCGGCGTCGGCTGGTCCAGCCTCCAGCGCTTCCAGCTTTCATGGCCCGAGCGCAGACCTTCGAACCCGCCAAGTGCCAGGTTGCGCCACCTTCGCTGAAACATCGGCAAAAATTGCGGGGCAAAACCGAGCAGCTGTGGGGTGAGGTCGACGCGCCCTCTCCCACTGATCGCCAGCGTATAGCTGCCATCGTAGCGGCGTGTCATGGAGGCATCGGCCGTATGAAGCGCGCTGGGGATTTCCTGGCTTGGGCAGGAAACAGAGAGCACGGTTTGACGAATTGTGGCTTGGGGAAAGCGGATGCCGTATTGGCGGCAGAACGAGGACGCCCAGGCACCAGCCGCGAGAACCGCCAGCTGAGTGCGGATAACGCCTTTTTCAGTGACTACCGCGGACAGTCGACCCGCTTGGGTCTCGACGCCACGCACGGCACAGCCCTGATGCACGGTACTGCCAAGGGCCATAATGGCGCGCGCGACTGCCGGGGCAGCGCGAGAGGGGTCTGCAATGCCGTCGGTGGGAGCGAACACCCCGCCCTTCCACTGTTTGCCGGTCGCCTTGCCGCGTTCAGCGGCTTGCTGTGCGCTGAGCATGGAAGTTTGAATGTTGACACTACGGGCGAACTCACCCCAACGTGCCCAACCCGCCAACTCCTTCTCGCTGTTGCTCAGATAGAGCAACCCGCAACGAGTAAAGCCTGTCTGCTCACCCGTTTGCGCGCCGAATTGCTCCCACAGCTCGAGGCTTTTGGTCGCCATAGGCAGTTCACGCTCATCGCGATTTTGCTGACGGCACCAGCCCCAGTTACGACTCGATTGTTCTGCGCCTATACGGCCTTTTTCAACCAGCGCGACCTTCATGCCGCGTTTGGCCAGGTAGTAGGCGGTAAATGCCCCAATGATGCCGCCGCCAATCACCACCACATCAGCGTCTGTCGGGAGGTCCGGAGAGCTTTCCACGGAAATTAGAGGCGCTGGCATGTTCTGGTTATCCGCTGAAGGGCTGCTGGAAATGTGGGTTTCTGGATCACCGGATTAAGGGCCGTAGCAGCTTGCGCAACGGCACTTCCCTTTTCAGGACCACACCAGAAAATGTTCTGCGCATCATGCATTTTTGACTGTGTTACTCAGAAATACCTTAAACAGATACTGAGTCTCAAAGTCGCGATTGCGCTGTTGCAACAGACTTTCATTACAGCACTGTGAACTCAGCAGATGGCGTTAAAAATAACGGATGGCTGATAGAAAAGACCGTATTGCGATCCTGAAGCAGCAGAGTTTGCGGACTAAACCCGTCTTGGGCCGGACCAAAAACGTATTCGTACGTCAGTTATCAGTGCAGACAACACAATCCGACGGGTGTCCATTAGTCAAGGCGCAACGTGCTGCGCTGTTCCGTACCGTTCGACCTCCTGGTCGGTGTCTACCGTTCAGCCTCTGCGCGTTTTTTCAAATATCTCCGCATGGCAACGGCCGGGGCGTCGCTAGCCACCGATATCCTGTTTTGCCTATGGCGATCTCTAACTGGAATGCACGCAATATCTATTCCGCTATCAAGACCATTTGGCATTAGTGCTGAAAACGGATAGTTGCGCTCAGGCATTTTTCAGCGCTGCGCCCGTTCTGGCTTTACTGAAGAAAACGGAATAGGCATGCGCTTCCGGTTGAGCCGTCACTGCACTGCGATTGGTACTGCGGGTCAAATTGCCAGATGGCCCAGGCCGACAGCCTGCTTGAGGTACGGCGACAGCAGAGCGAACGCTTCTGCTTCAAGTTCGCCGGAGGTTAACCATTGAGGGCACTCGATCACTGCACGATGAGTAAGCGCTTCGACGGTCGTTTCGAGCATGAAAACGAGCTTCTGCAACTGGTAGGCGGACATCTGCGGAAAGCGCCTTGCCAGGTGTTCCTGAAGCAGGGAAGACAGTTTTTCGCTAAGTTCGATTGCCTTTACATAAAGCCCGACACGTGGAATTTGCTCCATCAGGACCTTATGCAGCTCAGGCTGTAGCCGATGTGCGTCCAGACTTGAACGAATGATCGCAAGTAGCAAAACATCGAGTGGGGAGTCGCGATGACTTTGCAACGCAGACTCAACGATTGCCAGCACCTCCTTGAAGTGCCCCTCAATTACACTCGCGACCAACGATTCCTTGTTTGGAAAATATTGGTACAGCGTTCCGATGCTCACGCCTGCCCGTTCCGCAATGGCGCCAGTGGTTGCACTCTCATAGCCACAACGGACCAAAACCTGAGAGGCCGCCTGCAAAATGGCCTCAACGGTACGTCTGGAACGCTCTTGGACGGGCACCTTTCTCGCGGTGGTAAAGGCCGCTCCGCTCTTAGTCACCATGTAGCCTCCAAACGCGAGTTGTGGACCTGAGGAACCGCTCATATTGTAACTGAGGCCAACAATGGCTGCTCTGCTGCAATCTGGTCAAGCCAACTCAGGAGCATGGATAAAAATGACATCGGCAACCTCACTCGGTATCGACGCCAACCGTCTCGCACGGCTATCAGCCGCCATCAACGCGGACATCGAGGCAAATAAGTTCGACGGCGCAGTAGTGCTCGTCGCCCGCCGTGGCACCGTCGTCCTGCATGAAGCACTCGGCTATGCGGACCGCGCCGCGGGCAAACCAACCCAACTCAATTCCGTCTTTATCACCATGTCCATTTTCAAGCAGATGGTGAACGCTGCTGTGCTGCAGCGGATCGACCGCGGTGAAATCGGCTTCACGACACAGGTGCGAGAGTTGATTCCCGAATATGCGGCCAATGGAAAAGGCGCCACGACCATCGCTGATCTGATGCTGCACAAAGCTGGCTTACCTTTGGGAGCGCCAGGCATACCGCCCGAGAACATCGGCGATATTCAAGCGGTGAGCCGTGCGGTAAGCGCCATGGTGCCCCAATCAGTTCCAGGGACGAGTATCAGTTACGCAGCAGTACTCGGGCACGCCGTACTCGCTGAAACAGTACGCCGACTCGATGGTGGGCATCGCTCATTCGGTCAGATTCTCAAGGAAGACCTCATCGAGCCTCTTGGAATGACAGACACGTCACTTGGCTTCGGGCTGCGCAAAGACCAAATCGAACGTGCGGTACCGGTGGTGGTAAAAAATCACGGACCAGCGCTATTGGATCCCGTCATGCTTGAGGGCGCCGGGAAGCATGCGCTGATATCAGGATTTGAGGTTCCTGCGGGTAGCGCCTTCACCACCGCGTATGACTGGTTCCGCTTTGCCGAAGCCTGTCGTCGAGGAGGTGAAATCGACGGGGCACGTATCCTTAGCCCGGCAATTTTGCGCTTCGCTCGCACAATCGCGACGGGCGATATGATCAACAGCCTATGGGACTATGCTCAGAATATGAGGGGGTGGCCAGCGATTCCGGCAAACCTCGGACCCGGTTTCTACGTCAGGGGAAGTGGAATCACCTCACACGCTTTCGGCCAGCTCTCCTCCCCTGAAACCTTCGGAGGCATCGGAACCGGGTCTAACTGTTTCTGGGTGGATCCCGAGCGAGAACTCACTTATGTGTTTCTTTCAGCGGGGCTGATGGAGGATTCCTATAGCTGGGAAAGGCATCAGCGTTATGCAGACCTCGTACATGCTTCGGTAATGGAATGAATGGCAATCTAATCGGCGCGGATCGATCAGTATTGAACGAGGGATAAAAAGGTCCGCTGCGGTAGCCAGCAGCACCGCCCCCAATCCTGACCCGTGTCTGTCGACGGTCGGTTGTAGAACTCAACACCTCTAGACACGCGGGTTGTAACCATCGAATGGTCAATGACGATGCCCAACCTGAAAAAATGCTTTCCCCTGCTCATCGGGCTCTTGCTCTGGAAAGAAGCCCTGGCGAAACCGACGCTCGATGAGCAGAGCATCATCTCGTACGTGGACAGTCACAGCGCCGCACAGATCGCGTTGCTTGAAAAACTCGTCAACATCAACAGCGGAACGGACAACGTCGAGGGTGTGGTCAAGGTCGGCAATCTGATCAAGCCAGAACTTGAGGCGCTGGGCTTTGATACCCGTTGGCATGACCTGCCTGCAGAAATGAAACATGCCGGAAGTCTCGTGGCCGTGCACAGCGGCGCACAATCTGCCAAGCGGCTCTTATTGATAGGCCATCTGGACACTGTTTTCCCCAAAACCAGTGCGTTCCAGACATTCGCCTATGTCAATGACGGAAAAGGAGCCACAGGCCCAGGCGTCATCGACGATAAGGGCGGTATTGTCACCCTGCTATACGCCCTGCAAGCCTTGAAGCAAAACGGATCGCTGGACACTATGAACATCACAGTGGTCCTGATCGGTGACGAAGAGCTCGCGGCAAAGCCGACCCGCATCTCCAGAGAGGTACTGGTTAGCGAAGCCAAAAAAAGCGACATCGCGTTGGGTTTCGAATTTGCGTTATCGCCCAATCAGTTGATCACCGAGCGTCGGGGATTAAGTGAGTGGTTTCTGACCAGTACTGGCAGGGATAAACATTCGGCGACCGTCTTTGAGCCAGAAACAGGTTTTGGTGCGATTTATGAATCGGCCCGCGTTCTGGATGAGATTCGATCCAAACTTTCCAACGAGCCAGGATTGACCTTGAACCCCGGGCTTATCTTGGGCGGTTCCACCGCAGTAGAGGATGTAGCCGGTGGACAAGGCATTGCTTCAGGCCGGAAGACAACCGTCGCCAAGGTTGCGTCCGTGCATGGCGATCTCCGGTTCAGTAGTGAGGATCAAAAGAATGCCGCGCAAACGCGACTGGAAGAGATAGCCAGCCATCCGCTGCCGCAGACCAGCAGCGAGTTGAAAGTCAACGACATCATGCCTGTCATGGCCGATCGCGAAAGCAATCGGCAGCTTCTGCGAGCCTACAGCCAAGTCAGCGTGGACCTGGAGGGCCCCGCGTTAGTCTCCGCGCCTTCAGCGGAGCGAGGCGGCGCTGATATTTCCTATGTGAACCAATATGTGACGGCGAGCCTGGACGGCCTGGGTGCATGGGGAAAAGCGGCTCACAGTGAAAATGAAAGCATAGACCTGGCCTCTCTGCCCGTCGTCACGAAGCGGGCGGCTATTTTCATGAGTCGCTATGGTAAGTAACTGTTTGTTTTGGACGCCAGGGACGGCCGAGCCCCCCACCAACTGCGGCCGTTAGACAGAGCCCACTCAATAGGCAAAACCTTGCCCAAGCTCGCTCTCCATCCACTCCAGGAAACGCCGCACGCGAGGGAAGCCGGAGTGAGCCTTTGGAAACACCAGGTGATGGGCAGCCACCGGCGCGCTGAGCGCCTCTGGCGCCACTTCGACCAGGCTGCCGGACGCCAGATACTTCTTGGCGAGCAAGGTGCTTTCCAGCGCAAATCCCAGCCCATGACTGGCGGCCTCAAGCGACATGTACGAGCGATCGAAACTCAACGCGTAGGGCTTTTCCGGGCGCGCCAGGCCGTGCTGGGCAAACCATTGCGGCCATTTGAGCAACGTGGCTTCGGAAAGCACTAGATCGCAGCCCAACAGATCGGACGCGCGGCGGATCGGGCATTGCGCGAGCAATGTCGGTGAAGCGAGCACAGCAAAGGTTTCGTTTTGAACCGTGCGGACTTCGTAACTGGGCCAGTTCGCGGTGCCGTGGCGGATATCCACGTCAATCTTGTCCCGACTGAAATGCAGCGACTCGTAGGAACATGACAGATTGATCTGGATATCTGGATGAGAAGCACGAAACGCTTCCAGCCTGGGCATCAGCCACAACAGTCCGAAGCTTGGCGCCGAGTGCAGGCGCAGACAGTCCAGGCTGACGTCACTGCCCGCACGTTCGGTGGCAACGGCCAAGCTATGAAGCAGCCCCGAAACTTCCTTGAGGTATTGCTCCCCTACAGCCGTAAGCGTTACGCCCCGGGCTGCACGGACAAACAGTTGCCGGCCAATCATGGCTTCAAGTTTCGCCAGCTGATGACTCACCGCGGAAGGCGTCAGGTCCAGCACTTCGGCGGCACGCGCGACGTTGCTGAACCGCGCCGTTTGTTCAAACGCCTGAATCGCTTTCAGCGGTGGGAGAATCAAGGGTGCATCGACATCGGTACGCATGGCACGTCGCTCCGCAATAAGTCCACTGATTGTTGAGCTTTTTTGCTCAAGCTGCCAGCCGCGAACGACCGAGTGCTGAATTTTTTTCAGCACTGAATGATTTTTAGGCCATTGCTCAGACAGGGTGCGAAGAAGAAGCTGAGTCATCGGTTTTTTCCGAATCGACCCATAAAAACAATTCGAGGTAATCCTCCATGCTCCTCCAAGGCAAAGTCGCGATCATTACCGGCGCCGCATCCGCCCGTGGCATTGGCCGCGCCACCGCTACCACGTTCGCGCAGCACGGTGCTCGCGTGGTGATTCTTGATCTGGATGAATCCGCCGCACGGGACGCCGCCAACGCCCTCGGCGAAGGTCACCTGGGTCTTGCGGCCAACGTCGCGGATGAAACCCAGGTCCAACGGGCCGTGGCCCAAGTCATCGAGCATTTCGGCCGCATCGACATTCTCGTCAACAACGCCGGCATCACCCAGCCCCTCAAGACCCTCGATATCCGCCCGTCCGATTATGACAAGGTCTTGGACGTCAGCCTGCGCGGCACTCTGCTCATGTCGCAGGCGGTGATCCCGTTGATGCGCGAGCAGCAGGGCGGCAGCATTGTCTGCATGTCGTCGGTGTCCGCCCAACGTGGCGGCGGCATCTTCGGTGGGCCGCATTATAGCGCCGCCAAGGCCGGCGTACTGGGCCTGGCCAAGGCGATGGCCCGGGAGTTGGGCCCGGACAAAGTGCGGGTCAACTCCATTGCCCCTGGCTTGATCCACACCGACATCACCGGCGGTCTCATGCAGGACGAGCGCCGACACGCGATCATCGACGGCATTCCGTTGGGCCGCCTCGGTGAGGCCCAAGACGTCGCCAACGCCGCCCTGTTCCTGGCCAGCGACTTGTCCTCTTACCTGACGGGCACCACGTTGGATGTGAACGGCGGAATGCTGATTCACTGATGCACCTGGGCGGGCCGGCGCGGCCCGTGCGGTTCTGGATCGACGACGCTAGCCGGGCCTTCGGGCCTGGCGGTCAATAAAAACAAGAGATCAGACCATCATGACAACTTTGTCCCTCGAAGCGGTTTCGACCGTGCGCTCCAATGCCTACCGGAAAACGGCCTGGCGACTGATGCCCTTCCTGATGCTGTGCTATTTGTGCGCGTACCTGGACCGGGTCAACGTCGGCTTCGCCAAGCTGCAAATGATGAACGACCTGGCGCTCAGCGAAACCGTCTACGGACTCGGTGCCGGCATGTTCTTCATCGGTTACTTCCTTTGCGAAGTGCCCAGCAACATCATCCTGCACAAGGTCGGCGCCCGCGTATGGATCGCGCGAATCATGATCACTTGGGGCATCATCTCCGCGCTGTTCGCCTTCGTCGAAACCGCGTGGCAGTTCTATGCCCTGCGCTTTCTGCTCGGCGTCGCCGAAGCGGGCCTGGCCCCGGGATTGCTGCTATATCTCACCTACTGGTTCCCCTCTTATCGGCGCGCCCGCATGACGGTGCTCTGGTTTATTGCCATCCCGCTGTCGGGCATGGTGGGCGGCCCCCTCTCCGGCTGGATCATGAACCACTTCGCCGGCGTGCATGGCTGGGCCGGCTGGCAGTGGATGTTCATGCTCGAAGCCATTCCCACCGTCGTGGTCGGGTTGCTGGTGTTGAGTTATCTCAAGGATGGCGTCCACCAGGCCACGTGGCTGAACGACGATGAGAAAGCGTTGATCAGCCGAGAACTGGCCGAAGACAACCAACAGAAAGTCACTCATGCCTCGGTGGGCGAGTTCATCCGCGACCGCCGTCTGTGGCTGCTGGCGGGGATTTATTTCTGCGTGGTCATGGGCCAGTACGCCATCACCTTCTGGCTGCCGACGCTGGTGCGCAACGCCGGGGTCTCCGATCCGCTGCACATCGGTTTCCTGACCAGCCTGCCCTACCTCTGCGCAATCGCCGCCATGCTGCTGATCGGTCGCAGCGGCGACAAGCACCGCGAGCGGCGCTGGCACCTGATCGGGCCGATGATCGCCGGAGCCATCGGGCTGACCCTGGCCGCACTGCTCGGCGGCAACATTGTCCTGTCCATTCTGAGCCTGTGCCTGGCGGCGTCCGGCATCCTGTCCGCTTCTTCGATGTTCTGGATGCTGCCGACCACCTTGCTCGGCGGTGTGTCAGCCGCCGCGGGCATCGCGGCCGTCAACAGCTTCGCCAATCTCGCGGGCTTCTGCTCGCCCTACCTGATTGGCTGGATCACCACACAGACCGGCTCCAGCGCCATCGGCATGTACCTGATCACCGGCGTGTTGCTGGGCGGTGCCTTGTTGGTGCTGCGCATTCCCGCCGCCCTGGTCAATCGTTGAGTAACCGGAGTTCTACCATGACAACCCCTGCTCCCTACGTTTCATCCACACCGCTGACCGAGCGCGCCCATAACATCCGTCGTCACGCATTGCGCATGGGACAAGTCCAGGGCCAAGGCTACGTCGGCCAGGCCCTCGGCGCTGCCGACCTGCTCGCCGTCTCTTACTTCCACGCCATGAACTATCGGCCCGAAGATCCTGAGTGGGAACAGCGCGATCGATTCTACCTCTCCATAGGCCACTACGCAATTGCGCTGTATGCGGCCCTGATCGAAGCAGAAATCATCCCGCTCGATGAGTTGGAAACCTACGGCGCGGACGATAGCCGGCTACCGATGTCCGGCATGGCCACCTACACCCCCGGAATGGAAATCACCGGTGGGTCTCTCGGCCAAGGCCTGGGCATCGCCGTCGGCGCCTGTCTGGGCCTGAAACGCAAAGGCTCGCCCGCCTTCGTCTACAACCTGCTGTCCGACGGTGAACTGAACGAAGGTTCGACCTGGGAAGCGGTGATGTCGGCGTCGCACTGGAAGCTCGACAACCTGATCGCCATCGTCGACGTCAACAACCAGCAGGCCGATGGTTACTCCAGCGAAATCCTCTCGTTCGAGCCGATCGTTGACCGCTGGCAAGCGTTTGGCTGGTTTACCCAGCGCGTCGACGGCAACGATCTGGAGGCACTGGTCGCGGCATTCGATGCCGCGCGCAACCACCCAGGCGGTCAGCCTCGGGTGATCATCTGCGATACCCGCATGGGCAAGGGTGTGCCGTTTCTGGAAAACCGTGAGAAAACCCATTTCATCCGCGTCGAAGAACACGAGTGGGACCTGGCGCTGAACAACCTTGAAGAAGGAAAACACCCATGAACAATGCCGCCAACACACCGACTTCGACGAGCGAACCCGTGAAAAAGCGCCTGACCACATCGGCGATGATCGCCTCGATTGCCGCTGAAGGCCAAGCCACGAAATCCGCGCCATTCGGGCACGCGTTGGCCGCATTGGCAGATCAGCGCCCGGACATCGTCGGGCTGTCCGCCGACCTGTCCAAGTACACCGACTTGCACATCTTCGCCAAGGCCCATCCGGAGCGTTTCTACCAGATGGGCATGGCTGAGCAATTGCTAATGAGCGCTGCGGCCGGCATGGCCCGGGAAGGCTTCGTGCCATTCGCCACGACCTACGCGGTGTTCGCCTCCCGTCGAGCCTACGACTTCATCTGCATGGCGATTGCCGAGGAAAACCTCAACGTCAAGATCGTCTGTGGTTTGCCGGGCCTCACCACCGGCTACGGCCCAAGCCACCAGGCCACGGACGACCTGGCGATCTTCCGCGCCATGCCCAACCTGATGATCATCGACCCCTGTGACGCGCTTGAAATAGAACAGGCCGTGCCCGCCATTGCCGCCCACCAAGGCCCGGTTTATATGCGATTGTTGCGCGGAAATGTGCCGCTGGTGCTGGATGAGTACGGCTACACGTTCGAGATCGGCAAGGCCAAGACGCTGCGGACTGGCAATGACGTCTTGATCATTTCCACCGGCCTGATGACTATGCGCGCCCTGGAAGCCGCCAAACAATTGCAGGCAGACGGCGTCGATGTCGCGGTGCTGCATATGCCGACCATCAAGCCGCTGGACGAACGCACCCTTCTGGCCGAAGCGAGCAAGCCAGGAAGGCTGGTGGTGACAGCAGAAAACAGCTCCATCATCGGCGGACTGGGCGAGGCGGTTGCCGGGGTTCTGCTGCGCAACGGAGTGACGCCGACGTTCAGGCAAATCGCTTTACCAGACGCTTTCCTCGATGCGGGCGCCCTGCCGACGCTCCATGACCGCTACGGCATTTCGACCCAGGCCGTTTGCGCACAAATCAAAGCCTGGCTGTAGTGGCAAAGCCCAGGGCACTGGCAACAGCGCCCTGCGGCTATACGCAAAGGGAGCGTTATTTTGAAGCCAGATGAACTGCTTGATCCTGCATTCCAGGGCCTTGTGGCCTCGAGTGAGGAGCAATGGTCACTGAGCACGCTGCCGGCCATCCGCGCCCGAGTCCATTCAACCTTCAAACCCGGGCCGGGCGCGCGGCGCGAAGTCTGCTGGATCACAGGCACCGATGCCGAACGCCTGCGCCTGTGTCTTTACCGACCGAAAGAACGCCTGCGAAACGCAATCCTGCCAGCGATCCTGTACATGCATGGCGGAGGTTTCGTATTGGGGAAACCCGAGATGGCAGATGACTACCTGGCCGACCTGGCCGAGGCGTCGGGCGCGATCATCGTTGCGGTGGATTATCGACTGGCGCCCGAACATCCTTTTCCAGCCCCCCTGGAGGACTGTTACAACGCCCTCGCCTGGCTATTTGCAAACGGTCCCCACCTGGGTCTGGATCCCCGGCGTATGGTCGTCATGGGCCATAGCGCCGGGGGTGGGCTTGCCGCCGCCTTGGCCATTTTGGCACGCAACAGGGCCGAGTTCCCGCTCGCTGGCCAAGTGCTTATCTACCCCATGCTCGACTACCGCACCGGCTCGGCGCAGTCCCCTTTCCCGAGCCGCGACACAGGAACGTTCAGTTGGCTGCCGACACCCAATCAGTTCTGCTGGGATTGCCTGCGCGGTGGCTATACCCTGGATGATGACTGTATCGGTTTGTTTTCCCCCTCAATGCAGCAGGACCTCGGCGGCCTGCCGCCCAGTTTCATTTCAGTTGGGTCACAGGATCTCTTTCTCGAAGAAAACATCGATTACGCAATGAGATTGTGGAGTGCAGGGGTTGCCATGGAACTTCACGTTTATCCTGGCGTACCGCACATGTTCGACCAGGTGGCAGGTTGCATCACGGACCAATCGAGGTTAGACGTTGTGCGAGCGTTGAAAGAACTCCTGAGTAAGAGATGAATCGCTCAGGATTATCCAGAGACCTCGCAAGCTAACGTCCTGATTTACGAGCGAGGTCACGTCACGAGGCAATCAGTTGTACGACAACACACTTATCCTATGACAGTGTTTCTCATACAGCGGACGTTCGATTCGCAGCATCAGTGGCAAGGACGTCCGCTCGAGAGACGCGCAAAGCATGTGCGCGTCTAAACACTTAAGTTAATCAAGAATCTGATTACTCATGAGAAAACCCTCAACTTTCAACGCTTGCAAATTGGCAAGTGCCGTCGTCGCGTCACTGTTGTTTTGCAGCGTATCCGTACAGGCCGCTGATATCTGGTTGGACACAGCCACGACCGGCTGGGCCACGCAGAATAGCGGGACCAAAGGCGGCTCCAGAGCCGCCGCGAACGACATCTACACCGTTAAAAACGCAGCCGAACTGAAAAAAGCCCTGAGCGCTTCGGCAGGCAGCAACGGTCGCATCTTCAAGATCACCGGCATCATCGATATCAGCGAAGGCAAGGCCTACACCAAAACGGCTGATATGAAGGTTCGCGGCCGCCTGGATATTCCCGGCAAGACCGCGATCGTGGGCATCGGCAGCAATGCGGAGATCCGCGATGAGTTCTTTTACGCGAAAGAAAATGACGTGATCATCCGCAACCTCACCGTCGAAAACCCGTGGGATCCTTGATAAGGACGACGGTGCCAACGGCAACTGGAATTCTGAGTACGACGGCCTGACCATCGAGGGCGCCAACAACGTGTGGGTCGATCACGTGACCTTCACCGACGGCCGCCGTACCGATGACCAGAACGGCACCGCCAACAACCGTCCCAAGCAACATCACGACGGCGCGCTGAACGTCAAGAACGGCGCCAACTTCGTCACCATCTCTTACTCGGTGTTCAAGTCCCACGAAAAGAACAACCTGATCGGTTCCAGCGATTCGCGCACCACCGATGATGGCAAGCTCAAGGTCACCATCCATAACACCCTGTCCGAGAACATCTCCGCCCGTGCACTTCGCATGCGCTACGGCCAGGTGCATCGGTACAACAACTACCATGTCGGCAGCACCAGCCATAAGGTCTATCCGTTCTCGTACGCCCATGGCGTGGGCAAGAACTCGAAGATCTTCTCGGAGCGCAATGCCTTCGAGATCGCCGGGATCAGCGGTTGCGACAATCGCCGGCGATTACGGTGGCAGTGTCTACCATGACACCGGCTCGACCCTGAATGGCAACGCGCTGAGCTGCTCCTGGAGTTCGAGCATTGGCTGAACGCCTCCCCATAGTTACACCTCACTGGCTGCCGACAAGGTTGCGGCGGACGTCAAGGCCAAGGCCGGCGCTGGCAAGCTCTGAGTTGAAGCAATGACGCGGTAAAGGAAAGCCCTCGAAGTCGAGGACTTTTTTGTCGTGCGCCAGGCATGGCGCGTTGCGCGTAAGCGCAACCAGCTTGGCTGTGGTGGCCGCGCTGGTGACTTGGAGGTGAAAGTCCTCTACACACCCGACAAGGGGAAGTGTTAGCCAGAGGCAAGGGTGTCGCGGGTGACTGCGAATCTGAAGGAAGCCCGAGGCAAAATGCTGGCCTGACGAGCAGGAAGCGGATGAGGCGGCACAGCGGGGTAAGACGGCATAAATCGTTAAAGCCCAATACTTGCACGGAGCGCTGTGACGTAGATCCGACAGGCATAAGCAGGAAGGTCGCGCGAATTACCTTGGGAGATCTGCATGCTCGCCACTGTGCTACCGGGCGTCGAGAGGCGACGGAATGAGCGTGCAGAAGTCAGCTGAAGCCATTGTAATCGCCGAGACCGGGGCGATGAAGGGTCGAACAGGCTGTGCCGCCAGTAGGCGTCAGAGTCTCGTCGAATGTCCGAAAAGCAGAAATCTCTCCACAGAGGGCTGTAACCGCAAGTTCTGGACAGAATCCAGGGCTTGCGGCTGGCAGTGCGCAGGCATCGACGGCGTCTGTGACGTGGACGAACGCGGAGCCGGACACGCTGATGGAACGGGTGCTTGCACCCGCCAACCTCAGCCGTGCGTACCAACGTGTGGTCAGCAACAAGGGCGCACCGGGTGCCGATGGCATGAAGGTGGAGCAACTGGCGGACTACACGAATCAGTATTGGCCGATCCTCAAGGCTCGGTTGCTGGCCGGCGAGTATCACCCGCAAGGTGTGCGCGCCGTTGAAATCCCTAAACCCAACGGTGGAACAAGACAGTTGGGCATTCCCAACATCGTGGATCGTCTGATCCAACAAGCCTTGCTGCAACAGCTCACGCCGATCTTCGATCCTCTGTTTTCGGATTACAGCTACGGCTCTCGTCCGGACAGAAGTGCTCATCACGCCATCGAAACAGCCTGCGCCCATGTGGCGGTATGTCACCGTTGGTGCGTGGAACTCGATCTTGAGAAGTTCTTTGATCGGGTCAATCACGATGTATTGATGGCCTGCATTGAGCGTCAAATCGAGATAAACGCGTGTTAATGCTGATCCGTCGCTATCTTGAAGCGGGAACGATGTCAGGCGGGATCGTCAGCCGACGGCAGGAGGGGACCCCCAAGGCGGCCCGCTCTCGCCGTTACTGTCGAACATCCTACTCAACGAACTCGACCGCGAGTTAGAACGACGGGGTCATCGCTTCGTGCGTTATGCCGATGATGCGAACATTAATGTACGTAGTCACCGTGCTGGCGAACGAGTGATGGCCAGCGTCGAGCGCTTCCTGAGCCGGCGCCTGAAACTGACGCTGAACCGGGAAAAGAGTCGAGTAGCTGGATCGTGGATGTGTGATTACTTGGGCTACGAGATGAGCTGGCATCAACAGCCGAGACTGCGAGTGGCCACGACGAGCCTGCGTCGTCTGCGTGACCGGCTTGGGAAACTGCTACGCGTAGCGCGGGGCCAGGAACTGGCAAATACCATTGAACCCCGTGCTGCGCGGCTGGGCAGGCTATTTCAAGTTGACTCAAGGCAAAGGTGCACTGGAACACTCGACGGCTGGGTGCGCCATAAACTTCGGTGCATCCTCTGGCGTCAATGGAAGCACCCCTCAACGAGGGCTCGCAATCTGATGCGCTTGGGGATAGAAGAAGGGCGTGCCCGTAAGTCAGCCACCAATGGCCGAGGTCCATGGTGGAACTCGGGGGCGTCATACATGAATCAGGCGTTACCGAAGAAACTGTGGGATCGGCTTGGGCTGATTTCAATACTGGATACGATCAACGGCTTAGCCGTATAACCTGAACCGCCGTATACGGACCCGTACGGACGGTGGTGTGAGAGGACGGCGGCCGTGAGGTCGCCTCCTATTCGATCGCCTAATGCAACAGTTGGTTGATCTCGATGATTGGCAACAGCACCGCCATCACGATCACCAGCAGCACCGCGCCCATCAGCGCAGACCTTCCAGCAGAACAGCTTGCAGCGTGTGCGCTGGTTGCTGGACGGTGGCACGCTGTACCGCACTACATCGGTGGCCAGCGATCGATACCCCCCGCCGGCACCCAAACAGGTGGTGGCCGTATTGTCCGGCGTCAGCGAGCTGCAGGTCCGCGTCTGGAAGGCGGGCAAAGGCTGGCATCAGCTCGCCGGCAACCAGGAAAAGACCCCATCGGCGTAGAAATCAATTACCTTTATGACCCTTCAGGGGGAACAACGTTACCGGCAAGTTGCGGGTCCCTTGCAATAGCGTCAGCTCAGGCCGTTCGGGATCAAGACCTGCCACTGACGCCATGCCGTTCAGTTAAACAGCCGCAATCGCGGCCGCCATCCACTACAAAGGAAATTCCGCCCTGATCAGGGTGCCACCGTGGGAGCGATTGCTGGCAGCGATGGTGCCGCCATGGGCCTGGCAGATCACACGCGCGATGGATAGGCCCAGTCCGCTGCCCCCTGAATAGCGCGCTTGGAGCGCTTCGCCCGCCAGAAGCGGTCGAATACGCTGTCCAGGTGCTGCGCTTCGATGCCCGGTCCTCGGTCACCAATCTCAATCACGACACCGTCTTCGACTTGGCGCGCTATGAGAGTCAATTCGCCGCCTCCGCGGCATAGCGCAGCAGCTTGTCGATCAGGATATTCAGCACCCGGCCCAGGCGATCGCGATCGGCATGGATACGCACCCCGTCCGCGATCAGGACCTGCGTCTGTATGCCGGCTGCATCCAACTGCGGCTGGAACCAGGCCAGCCGTTCGCTCACCAAAGCCGCCAGGGAAAAGTCGCTG